>JAGVUD010000114.1 GCA_019136435.1 Armatimonadota bacterium
GAGCACTACGCCGGGAAGGACCCGATTCAGGGCACCGAGGTGTGCGCGGTTGTCGAGTACATGTTCTCGCTCGAGAACCTGATTCAGATCCTGGGCGACCCGGCGATGGGCGACCGGCTCGAGAAGATCGCGTTCAACGCGCTTCCCGGAACGTTCTCCGCCGACATGAAGGCGCATCAGTACGACCAGCAGGCGAACCAGGTGCTGTGCACCATCGAGCCCCGCCCGTGGACGAACAACAACATGGACTCGAACGTGTTTGGGCTCGAGCCGCAGTATGGCTGCTGCACGGCGAACTTCCATCAGGGGTGGCCGAAATTTGCCGCCAACCTCTGGATGGCGACGGCCGGCGACGGGCTCGCCGCCGTGGCTTACGCTCCGTGCGAGCTTGCGGCGATGGTGCGCGACGGCAGGCGGGTGGGGGTGAAGGTTGAGACGGACTACCCGTTCGACGAGACAATCCGAATCACGCTGCATCTGCCGCAGGAGTCTGCCTTCCCTCTGAAGCTGCGCATCCCCGGCTGGGCTGAAGGCGCAACCGTGACCGTCTGCGGCGAAATCCTCTCCGCGCTCCCCGGCACATTTCACACTCTCGACCGCGTCTGGAAGGACGGCGAGACGATCGAGCTTCACTTCCCGATGAAGGTCCGCGCCGAGCGCCGCTACCGCGACTCCATTACTCTCACGCGCGGGCCGCTGGTGTACTCGCTGAAGATCGGCGAGCGCTGGGAGCGCGTACGGGGTGAGGACCCCTGCCCGGACTATGCTGTCTATCCGACGACGCCATGGAACTACGGTCTGCTTGTGGACCCGGACGATCCGCGGGTTGAGGTCGTGAAGAAGGGCGTCGGCGACGTCATCTACGGCCCGGACTTCGCGCCGGTCGAGTTGCGGGTGAAGGGCCGCCGCATTCCCGAGTGGGGGATGCAGGACAACTGCTCGGGGCCTGTGCCTGAGAGCCCGGTCACCTCGTCGGAGCCGCTCGAAGACCTGACGCTTATCCCCTATGGCTGCGCCAAGCTGCGGATCACCGAGTTTCCGTTGCTGGAGGGATGATGTCTGGTTTCGGCGCCGAGGCAGCCCCGGGCGCAGAATGCGCAGAATGCGCGAAATAAGTCAGTATGCGTGTGTGATGAGGTGCAGACTATGAAAACAGCCGCGGACGTGATGACGAAGAATGTGATTGCCGTGACCGAAGACGCGACAGTGCGCGAGGCCGGGCAGGCGATGATTGACAACGGAGTCAGCGGGCTTGTCGTGCTGAACGCGGCGGGAGCGCTCGCGGGAGTCGTCAGCGAGTCCGATCTGATGAACACCGGGCGGCGGCGCAATGCGCTTCCCCGCACAGCGCTTTTCGGCCTTGCTCCGGTCAAAGAAGAAGCGCTGCTGCGCGCTTATGAGGACGGGCTGGCTCTCAGGGTGGGGGACGTGATGACCCGGAAGGTGATCAGCGTGCCGCCCGATGCCGCGCTCGATGCGCTCGCCGCCGTTCTGGTCAACAAGCGCATCAACCGCGTTCCCGTGGTGGACGGCGGCAAGGTCGTCGGCATCGTAACCCGCGAGGACGTCCTCCGCGGAATGCTCGCCTGAGGGCGGACTGCCGCGCTGATTGACGCCGTGCTGAACTTGCTGCAGCACCCATCCGGCTCCGGAACCGTGGGTCCCGGATCAAGTCCGGGATGACGCGGGGGCGCGGCAATGATGGGGAACACGTCATGCTGAACTTGATTCAGCACCCATACGGCTCCGGAACCGTGGGTCCCGGATCAAGTCCGGGATGACGTGTTTGTCCGCTGATCGACTGGCAGATGCTCTGCCAGTTGCGGTTCGGGGACATCAGTCCCGCGCAACGTCTACCAGGCGTAAGCTTCCGGCGCGGCGCCGCCCGGCCCCGGGAAGATCTCGTCCAGCTTCTTGAGTGTCTCAGCCGAGAGCTCGATCTCAAGCGCCCGCAGCGACTCGTCGAGCTGCTGCTGAGTGCGGGGGCCGACAATCGGCCCGGTGAGCGCGCTGTTGCTCAGCACCCACGCCAGCGCGACGTCCGCCGGGCGCTCGCCTATCTCCGAGCAGAGCGCTTCGTAAGCCTCGATCCTCGGACGCGCCTTCTCCAACTCCTTCTGCACGTTCTCAGACGCCCGCCGGCCTTCTTCGATCTTCTGCAGGATGCCGCCCAGCAGGCCGCCGCCGAGGGGGCTCCACGCGATGACGCCCAGGCCGAAGTCCCGGCACGCCGGAAGCACCTCCAGCTCCACCATGCGGTCGTTCAGGTTGTAAAGGCTCTGCTCCGATACCAGCCCCATGAAGCGGCGGTCTCTGGCCGCTCCCTGCGCCTTCGCAATGTGCCACCCCGCGAAGTTGCTGCTGCCGGTGTAAAGCACCTTGCCCTCACGCACGAGCTGCTCCATCGCCTGCCAGATCTCTTCCCACGGGGTCTCGCGGTGGATGTGATGCATCTGGTAGAGGTCTATGTGGTCGGTCTGGAGACGCCGCAGGCTGTCCTCGCACGCCCTGCGGATGTGCAGCGCGGACAGGCCGCTCTCGTTCGGCCACTCGCCCATCTTGTTGTAGAGCTTCGTCGCGAGCACCACCTTCTCGCGGCGGCCGCCTCCCTGAGCGAACCAGCGCCCGATGATCTGCTCCGTCCAGCCCTCGCCCATCTTCCAGCCGTACACGTCCGCCGTGTCAAAGAAGTTGATGCCGTGCTCCAGAGCGCGGTCCATAATCGCGTGGCTGTCACCCTCTGCCGTCTGCGGCCCGAAGTTCATCGTGCCGAGGCACAACCGGCTGACCTTCAGCCCGGTTCTTCCGAGATTCGTGTATTGCATAGTCTTCTCCTTCGAGTGGGGTCTCTGCTGAGATTGGCAGAAATGACTGTCAGTGTCAACGCACCCCGGGTGCGGTTCAGCCCTTGGGGCCGCTCGCGGCGGCGTACAGCACAGCCAGTCCGGAGAGCAGCAGCACCGTAAAAACAAGCGTCCGGAACGCGAACTCGTTGACGCGGTGATGCAGATGGTCGCCGCCGATGACGCCGGCAAGGGTGAACGGGGCGCAGATGGCCGCCTGAAGCTGAACCTCCGGAGTGATTGCCCCGGTTGCCACCCATCGCGTAATCATCAGCGCATTGAGCGTCAGCCACACGACGGAGAGCGTGACCCGGAAGAGCGACTTGTCCGGAATCGCCCGGGCCGCGTAGATCACCACACACGGGCCGCCCGCCCCGAAGGCTCCGTGCAGCAGTCCGCCAAGAACCAGGCAGCCGTCCATCAGACGCGCCGCGGCGGTTCCGCGCTCTACTGCCGCCGGCCGTATGCGCCGTGCCTGTCCGTGGAGGCCCTGAATGGCCACGCCGGCCATGAAAACCCCCAGCACCCCCTTCAGCCACGCCTCGGGCAGTACGCGATACAGAATCATCCCCAGCGGGAGCCCGGCCAGGGCGTAGGCCGCGATGTGCCCGTACTCGCGCC
>JAGVUD010000125.1 GCA_019136435.1 Armatimonadota bacterium
AGCGGAGCAGGCTGTGCCGCCAGCCGAGGGCCGACACGACGAGTCCGCCCACGGCAAGCAGCGCGACCGCGGCGTTGATCCACGTCATCATCGCGGCAGGTCCTCTCTCAGTCGCTTGAGCAGCGCGGCCGCTGCGGTCTCGGTCTGCTTGGCTGCCTTCTCTGTCGCGGCGACCCGCGTGCGGATCGCACGCATGGCAATCTCGTGATCTTCCTCGCGCCGGTGGATGATCGCGTCGGCGTGCCGCTCGCGGCGGCTCCGCCCCATGAGCGCGCGCCATAGCCTGAGCATCAGCCCCGCCTTTCCATTACCGCCAGCGTGGAGTTCGTCGTCTGCAGCGTGCTGTTCATGGCCGCGAGGGCCTTGAGCGTCTCGGCCTGCATCTCCCGCGCATCCTTCGCGCTCGTCAGCCCGCACTCCACCAGCTTGTCCTGCAGCGCCGTGACCCGGCGCCAGAGCGCCACCACCGCGAGCGTGATGGCCACGCAGTAGAGGGCGAGGCCACCCGCCTTGACCAGTTCCGCGATGGTGCCAGGGTCCATCCTCGCCTCCCTCTGCGAGCGCCATCATGTCACCAGCCCGTCACGCGGCTGCCCCACGATCACGTCAGGCTGCCCCGGCTGAGCAGCGCCCATGCGGTTCCGGTCCAGACAAACCGGCCCCACTGGTTCATGTCGAATTCCGCGAGAACCGTCGAAGATCCGTTCCGCACTCGCAGTTTCCACGGACCGCCCGTGTCGCCGCCAGTGCGCGCGATCTCGAACACGTCGCCAGGGTGCTGCGACCAGATCATATCACCCTCATTTGCCAGGCAGATACCGGATGTCCCCGGTCCTTTAGGGCAGCAGCTTCCAGGCGGTGCCGGTCGAATAGAGCCGCGCGCCCTGTCCTGCGGTGGTCGCCAGGATTACCGAGCTGTCGGGGTTGATGAGCGTCCGGGTGAACCCGCCGGTTGTTTCATTGGCGTAGTGGATGATCGTGCCCGCCGGGGCAGCGTTGAGCATCAAGTTGCGGCTTTGCAGCAGCGCGGCGGTGTCCGACACGACACTGATCCCTGCCGTGATCGTCGCGCTGACGCTGTTGCCGGTCCCCGTGACACTGACGATCGGCGCAGGGGCCTGCACATCCCACCGCGACCATGCGGTGCCGGTCGAGCGGAACTCGGCCTCCTGCCCCGCTGCCATCAGCAGCAGGGAGATCGTGGTGTTTCCGTCGCGCACGTTGCGGTTGAAGGCCAGTCCCGGCGCACGCCGCACTCGTGCGATGGTCCCGGCCGGGGTCCCAGCCGGGAGGTTGAGCAGACGGTCGGCCGTGAGGGTGGCCGTGTCCATGATGGTCATCTGCGCCGCCGTGAATGCGTCCGGGTTACTATTGGCGTCCATGGTCAGCTCCAGCCAGCCCGGACCCGAGGGCGCACGATCCGCGATCCAGTCTACGCCGAGGACGTGATCGCTGCCCGTGGTGGCCCGATACCAGCCAGTCACGCTGCGGTCCGATCCCGTGTTGCGGACGTAATGCCCAGCCACGAAAAGGCCGGACGCAGGCATTGCCTGTGCGGTGCGCGGCGGTCGGAACAGGTCAACCCCGTAGGCGGAACCGGCACGCGGATTGCTCTCACGGATCACCCATGACCAGCCGTCACCGACAGCAGGGAAGGCGCCGATGCCCCGGTTGTCGGCATGATAGCCGGACCCCACCACGGGCTGCCCGTGCAGGACGTTATCAACCGCGAAATACGAGAAGCTGCTGTCTGCGATCCGGGCAAAATTGGCGAAGCTGTTTCCGATCAGGGTAGCGCCCGAGAGTTGCCGCTTGGCCTTGAAAGCCTGCCCGACGCTGGCATTGCTGGTGTCGCTAATCCATGCCCCAATCTTTCCGGGTGCGCGGGCGGCGCTTTTCTGCCTCGGATCACCATCGAAAACGTTGTAGGAGATCGTCATGTCCTGCCGCAGTGGCGGCGCGCTGCCAGTGGACAGATACTCGAACGCGGAGACAGAGCAATCCGCGAAGCGGTTGTTGCGGATGATCGCAGAGGATGTGTCGTCCGGGGCGCCGAGGAAGTCCCACGTCAAGAAGTGGCTGACCGTCTCTATCGTGTTGTTGTAGACCTCCAGCCCGTCGATAGCGCCTTCTAGCAGGATGCCGACAGGCCGGAGGTTTTCTTCGCCCGGCGTGATCGTGTCCATCCCGCCGTTATGGCCGTTAATGACAGCCTCGAATCCGAACCAGTGCGTCAGGAAGTCGCCCGGCTGATGCTTCCTTCCATACTTGTTCCCACGAATGATGACACGCCGTCCGGCAGGCGTCGGAGCGCCAGCAGCGGAGGGGGTCGTCATGTATTTCTCAGGATCAATGTAGTCGCCGGTCCCGGGATCGTGTTTCCCCGGAATTGCGGGAAGCGCCCCGGCCATCGGTATCGTGCCGCGCACGCGGATGAACGCGTAATCAGAACCATGACCGTAGGGAAGCGGCTCGGACAGGGAGTCGATCCCCAGGTTGTTCTCGATCACCATGTCCCCGAGGGGGATGGCATCGTCTGCGGCGAGTCCCACCGCGATCAGGTGCGTATTCGTGAAGCGGCCGATATTGTCGGCAATGCGGCCCTGAGACGCGCCGATTACCCGAATGCCGCCAGACGCGACGAACGTGTTCGCCAGCACCTCCACCGATCGGGACATGTCGTCGGTGATCGGACCAAACCGGCTGTTCCAGTTCCAGTTGATGTTGATCGCATCATCTCGCGTGCTGTCAAACTCGTTGTTCACGATGCGTACATGATCGCGTGCGAAACGGACCTGCATCCCGCCGCGCTGGGTGTGGCTGATCCGGCACCCCTCCATGTCGAAGCCGTTCGGCCCTTGGCACCAAAATGCGACGGCGCGCGAATAATCCGACCACACCCGGCGCAGCGTGACCTTGCCGGAATTGACCCCGCTCAGGATGCGGATCTGCCCCTCGTAGGGTGTCGGGTTGACAAGTCCCGGCCCCTCGAATTTCAGGTTCTCGATCCAGATCGGACCGCTCTCGTTGATCGAGAAAATGTCAAAATAGCCGTTGTCGTCAGGCTCGCCAGAATGAGTGCCGATGCTGTTCTCGTAATACCTGATAACCGAGGTCCAGTCGTGGCCCTTCAATTTCATCCCCGCCGCAGGCACTGTGAACGGCGTGGTCAGGTCCAGAAACAGCGTGCTGTTTCGCGGGATCAGGATCGTGCGGCCCTGCGCGGCGATGATTGCCGCCGACAGCATTTCCCTCATGTTGAGGGTGCCGGTAAAGTCAAACTGCTGCCCCTCGGGGGCCAGCCGCCCCAGCGGGATGCCGTGCGAATAATCGTGCAGGACCGACGGCATGAACACGCCATTGAACGGCGCCGTGACCTCGGCCCCGACGCCATTGGTCAGGATCAGAGCATCGGACTCGGCGTCATAG
>JAGVUD010000376.1 GCA_019136435.1 Armatimonadota bacterium
GTTGCCCCGTATTGGTAGTTCGCCACCGGGACCGGAAGCGCAGCCCTCCATCCCAGCGCAACTGGGCGGTGGGCTGAGGTGTGCTGAATAACGGGAAGCAGAGGCGTAGCGATGGAATGGATTGTCCTGAAAAGAGGGCGTGACGTTGATGAGGACATGGCCGCGGACGTTGACTTTGTGTCGCTGCTGAAGGCGCGTGACATCCACTATGTGTCTCTCGCGATCCCGGGCCTCAATGTTGTCAGCGCCTGTGTCGAATTTGCCGGCGGTTTCGATGTTGGACGACGGAACGACTTGATGCTTCGCGTGCACCGCGCCAAAGAAACGGGAACACTGTATCCGCAAGCGAACATCACGCTTCTGCCATCGCCCACAGCGAGCTACGGCGGTCTCGACCATTCCATCCATCACGAGGGTGATTACTCCGAAGCGGAGATCGTCGCTCAGCTTCTCGAGGCGTTCAAAGCGAACTCAGAATACATCAAGAGCCGCACAGTCTACTTCGATTTCCGTAACTTGGGGGTGCGGGAATCCCGCTATCTCGCCGCGCTTGAAGATGCCGTTCAGCAGATTCCTGCACAAGATCGGCCAGAGGAAGTTGTTACCTGGGAATCGAGAGAGTAGAGCTGATCAAGCGTGAGATGCATGGCGCCCGTCAGGTTCCCCGGGGGCATTCGTCCCCTGCGGTTCTGCAAGCTCCTGCTGAGCGTTGCTGCGCAGGCGCCTAGTTCACCTGGAAACAGTCTATCCCCATGAAGTAGTTCGACGACTTCTCGTTCTTGCCGATGACCTTCGCCTTGATCGTGTGTCCTCCGGCGGCAAGATAGACCTTCTTCGACCCGATCTGCCGCCGTCCGGATGGCGCCACCAGAGCGCCGTAACCGTCGAACACCGAGCCTGTGGGGTTTCCGTCCACGTAGAGCCTCACGATTCCGAAGTCCGGCGCGTGGGTCAGGTAGGCGGCAAGCGTGTAGTAGCCGGGTTGGGCCACCTGAAACGGGAAGCTGACCTCGCCCCCATTGCTGCAGCCCCCGAACACCTGTCGTCCGTTGCTCCAGTGCTCCGACCCCCAGGGGGTCATCCACTGCACGCCGAAGGGGCACCCCACATGCGTCGTGAAGATCATATCCTCGGCTTCCATGATGCCGCTGCCATACGGGTCGTTACTCAGGGATGGCATCTTGTTCGAGGCGCGCCAGCCAAGAGTCCAGTGCAGCCTGTTCCTCTGAACCGCCGAAAGTGTGTCCGCATCCTTGTAGTACGACATCAGGTTGTCCCGGGGAAGCTGAAACGTGACTCCCGCCAGCGTAACGCTGCTCGTCGAGCCGCACTCCAGCGTGCGGATGCCCGGGTCGGGAAGCGTGTCCGAAAGCCCGTCGCCGTCGAATACGGCCGGGTTCTTACCATTGTTGATGAAATACTGCTCGGCCGCGGCCACATCCGCGAAAGGATCGGAGGGGAAGGTATGCCACAGCCCCAGATAGTGCCCGATCTCGTGGGCGAAAAGGCTGGTGTTCAGCGATCCGCAATGGTAAGTGTTGTATCCGGGCATCGCGACAAAGCTCAGGTCCCACCAGGAGAACCCGCCCGCCGCCTGCCGCACGAACACCACCATCTTGCCCGCGTAGTAGAAGGAGGCCACGAAGTTTGCCAGACCGCTCGTCTGGCTCCAGTTAGCATCGTTGCTTCCAGACATGTCGTTCAGCCACGTGCTTTTGAAGTCCGTGAAGTCTTTCGCGGGATCGTAGAGCAGTTGCACGTTAGTCTGCGCGAATATCTGGTTAGCGCGAGTCACCCAGGTCGCGGCCTGGGCGGGGGTGATATCCGCAGGGCGGCCGCCGTCGTCATCGCTCACGCGTATGAAATGCACGCGGATCTTCGTCAGGAGTTTCCACTTCGCCCAGTCGGGTTTGACACCTTTGAGCGAAGGATAGACCAGCCCGCCCGAGTCGTAATACGATCCAACACCCGTCACCTCAACGTATGTGCCAACGGGCGGCAGCGGGCCTTCGTCAACGAACACCCGTACTCCGGCATTGCCCTCCGGGTCATGCAGCCCGTCCGGCCCCCACGCCGAGCCGTCCGAAATGGTCATGAACGCACCTTCGGGGGAGACCGAAGTGACGACCCCGCCTGTGCTCACCAGCACGCCAGCCGTCCCCAGACCGGCTCCGCCGGCAACCGCCGGGTGCGAATACCGGCCGAAGGGTAGAACTGGAGAACCCGCGCCGGCCAGCGCGCGATTGCTCTGATAGACTGGCGCAACCGGCAGCATCTCCAGAGCTGTGCCCGTGGATGCGTTGATCGCCAACTCTCCTTCGTCGCTTGTGACGACCGTTCCGCGGATGGCGACCTTCTCGTCCTGCACGAACCCATGATCAGGGTAGTTCACGCGCACGCCCCAGAACCCGTCCTCAGGCTGCCCGTAGAAGTAGTCCGGGTACGAGGCAGTCACAACCAGCGTCGTGGAAACGGATTCGTCGGACGCGAGCGCCGAACCGATCACGCCGGCGCGCGCCGGAGCGCCTCTCGGATACTTCTGAACTCGTGGAGGCGGCACGACCGGGATCGATGCGTCCGGGCGAGCGGTTAGCCCGCTTGTCTGCAAAATCGGCGCTGAACTGGCGGCAGCGTGTTGCAGGCCCGCTTTGCACGCGCTGCAGAAAGGCACGAGTCCGGGGTCCGCGCGGGCAACGGGCGCCGCTGTCGCGGCCATCAGGAGCCCCACGGGCAGTATCAGGCGATGCGAATGCTTCCACTTCATTACAGAACCTCCTGCCGGTCCCGTTTTCGCCCGCTGCGAGTTTTTCGGGATACGGCTATTGACAAGTATATCACACTGTGATACCATCCTGCGCGGTTCGGTGATTTTGCAGGCAAGGATGTTGGACGGACGCATGAAACTGGATGTCAGGGAGATCAGGGGAGAGATGGGACTGAGCCAGTCCGCGCTGGCTGCCACGCTTGGCATTGGGAAGCGCGCCATCCAGAGCTACGAGCAGGGATGGCGCAGTCCCCCTGAAATGGTCCAGCGCATGCTTCTGTTGCTGCTCATCGCCCACCGCAACGGCGCTGGTCTGGCCCGGTCTCGCTGCTGGGAGCAGAAGGAATGCTCGCCTGAAGTTCGCGAGCGGTGCATTGCTCATGTGACCCGCCAGGGGCATCTCTGCTGGTTTCTTACAGGCACCCTCTGTGAGGGCGTCAGGCAGAAGACCTGGGCGGAGAAACTGCGCATGTGCCTGAACTGCAGCTTCATGCAGGACCTGCTGAATCCGGTCTGTGCAGAGGAAGCCGCGGCCGAGTCCCCCGGGCATGGGATGTTCCCATCCAAGTCAGGCAACGCATCGTGCGATGCGAACCTGGCGGAGTGAAAAGAAAGGACGTTAGGAAGATGAAACGACTCGCGATTATTGGAACTGCTGTGCTGC
>JAGVUD010000363.1 GCA_019136435.1 Armatimonadota bacterium
GAGATAATATTCGGCGTCCGGCAGGCCAATCCTGCAGCCCTGGGCCCGCCGCCGCCGCGAATCAGGCGCGAATCAGCGCTTGGAGAACTGGAACGCTCTTCGGGCGCGCTTGCGGCCGTACTTCTTGCGTTCCTTCACGCGGGGATCGCGGGTGAGAAATCCAAGCCTGCGCAGTGGCGTGCGGAGATCGGACCCGACCTCCGTGAGCGCACGGGAGATGCCGTGCCTCACTGCCCCTGCCTGCCCGGCCTTTCCTCCGCCGACACACCTGGCCATGACATCGTACTTTCCGACGGTGTCCGTGACCTCGAAGGGCTGCAGCACATGCAGCTCCAGCGCGCGCCGCCCCACGTAGAAGCCCAGCGGCTTTCCGTTGATGGTGACGTTTCCTTCACCCGGAGTGAGCCATACTTTGGCGATGGCATTCTTGCGCCGCCCTGTGGCATAGTATCTCGGATCGTCCAAACGCTATCCTCCTACCTTAAGCTCGATCTTTTCTGGCTGCTGGGCCTCGTGCGGATGCTCCGCGCCAGCGTAAACCTTGAGCTTCCTGCCCGCCGCCGCGCCCAGCTTGTTGTGCGGCAGCATTCCCTTGATGACCTTCTCGACCGCGCGCTCGGGGAACTTCTCGAGAAACTCCGCCCGGGTGCGGCTCTTCAGTCCGCCCGGATAAAGCGAATGGCGGTAGATCCTCTCCTCTCCCTTGTTGCCGGTGAGGACGACTTTGGAGGCGTTCGTTACAATGACAAAATCTCCGCAGTCCACGTTAGGCGTAAAGCAGGGCTTGTACTTGCCCCTCAGGTGCTTCGCCACTTCGGCCGCGAGACGCCCGACGGGGATGCCCTCCGCGTCAATAAGCAGCCAGCGTCTCTTCAACTCAGCCGGTTTTGCGCTCTTTGTAATCATACTCGTTCCGTGCATACTCCTGCGTTCAAACTCTCGCCCCCGTAGTTTACCGCCACCAGGCACAGCCCGCCAGGGGGGGCTATCGTCAGCGCCGGACGCTCTCCATTCAGAGCCCGCCTCAGCGTCTCAATCGCCGCCGCGCCGCGTCCCACATCCACAATCGCACCGGCAAGACCTCTGGCCATGTGCCTCAGAAACGCGTTGGCGGCACACTCGATTTTGACATACGGCTTCCGGGCACTGACCTTGAGCCGGCTCACCCGCCGCACCGGCGACCGTCCCTCTTCCGCCGTCCCGAACGCGCTGAAATCGTGTTCGCCAGCCAGCGCCTCGGCCGCACCGCACATCGCCTGAATATCCAGCCGGTCCGGCACGTGCCAGACAAATCGCGACTCCAGAGCACTCGGCAGACCCCGGTTGAGGATGGTGTATTCATACACCCGCTCCTCAGCACTGTACCGCGCGTGAAACTCCGGCCCCACCGGCGCGGCATCCCGGACAACAACGTCCGACGGCAGCATCTGATTCAGCGCGGACCTGATGCTGCTCACCGGAACTGCGCCCGGAGCGTGGAAGTTGACCACCTGCCCCCGGGCATGCACCCCGGCATCCGTTCGCCCCGCGCCCAGAACCCTGACAGGTTCGCGGAACAGCGCACAGACCGCTCTTTCGAGCTCGCCCTGCACAGTCCGTCCGCGGGATTGCTTCTGAAATCCCAGAAAACCCGACCCGTCGTACTCGACGACCAGCCGGATGTTGACCCGGTCCCTGCCATCAGCAGCCTTCTCGATCCGGCCGCTCATCGCGGGGACCAGCCGCGTCAGTCCTCGACCAGCTCCAGCTTGACCATCATCGCGGAATCCCCGCGCCTGGGGCCAAGCCTGGTGATCCGCGTGTATCCTCCGGGCCGGTCTTTGTACTTCGGAGCTATCTCGGTCACGATCTTCTTTACCAGCGTCTCATCCGGCACAACTTTTCGTACCTGACGGCGAGCATGCAGGTCGCCGCCTCTGGCGGTGGTGATGCACTTCTCGACCAGAATCCTGACGTCCTTCGCCCTTGTCTCCGTCGTCTCGATGGAATTGTGGGCAAGAACCGCCCGGACGAGGGACTTCAGCAGTGCGCGCCTCTGATTGCTCGGGAGGCCAAACTTTCTACCCGCAACTCGGTGTCTCACTCAGGACTCCTCTTCCTCGACAGTATCGTCATCGTGCGCGCCCGCCTCAACGGCATCGCCGCCTTCGTTTTCGTCATCCTCATCGTAGTCTGCATAGTCGAAGCCATCAGAAGCCCCGCCTTTGCGCAGGCTCAACTCGAGGCTCGCAAGCTTGTCCTTGACCTCGGTGAGCGACTTCTTGCCGAAGTTCCTGATCTGCATCAGATCGCCTTCGGTACGAGTCACCAGCTCGCCGATCGTCATGATGTTCGCCTTCTTCAGGCAGTTGTACGTCCGAACCGAGAAATCCAGCTCTTCGATGCGGGAATCGGCCGGCCCACCCCGCGCCTGCTGCTGCTCATCGTCAAGGAACGCATCGCCACCGCGGCTGAAGTCGAAGAACAGCCTGAGCTGACGGTCCAGAATCCTGGCGGCCAGGCTCAGAGCCTCGCCCGGCAGGATGGAGCCGTTGGTCTTGACCTCCATTATCAGGCGCTCGAAATCTGTCTGATGCCCGACGCGGGTCGCCTCGACAATGTAGTTCACATGCCGCACCGGCGTGAAGACGCTGCCGACGGGAATCAGGCCGATGGTGGGCTTGATGTTCTCCTGCTTGTCCGGGAGAACGTATCCCTTGCCGCGCTCCACCGTCATTTCCATGCTCAGGCTGGACTTCGCATCGGCGAGCGTGCAGATGTACGCCTCGGGGTTCACGACCTCAAGTTCGGAAGAGCACTCGATGTCCGCTCCGGTGACAGCGCCTGGTCCCTTCTTGTCGATGCGCAGGACGAGCGGCTGGTTCTGATCCTTCTCCGCATCGTCCCCATCGCCGGACGGCGCCGTGGGCGGCTCAGCCTTCACAAACACCTCGCGGAGGTTCAGAATCAACTCGGTCGTGTCTTCCTTGACTCCCGGGATGGTCGAGAACTCGTGGAGCACTCCGTCAATCTTGATGGAGGTTATAGCGGCCCCCGGGATGGACGAGAGAAGCACCCGCCGGAGAGCGTTGCCCATCGTTGTGCCGTAGCCGCGCTCCATGGGCTCGACGACGAATCTCCCGTAGGTTTCGGACTCTTCGATTGTCTGTATCTTTGGTGTGACGGTCTCCATAAAGCTTTCGGGTTTCTGGACTCCTGCTGTTCCTTGCGCCTGGTCGTCTCCGGGCGCGCTCGTGCGCGCTCTGCCGCTACCTCGAATAGAACTCGACGATCAGCGCCTCTTCGATATCGGTGTCTATCTCCGCTCGTGTGGGAGCCGACAGCACCTCGGAGGAGAGTTCCTGGTAGTTCGCGGTCAGCCAGGCAGGGGTCCGCCCGGAAGCCGCCGCTCTGATCGACTCTTCTATGGGAGCCATCTTCTTACT
>JAGVUD010000484.1 GCA_019136435.1 Armatimonadota bacterium
GGAGCTGCACACACACAAGCCTGCATCCATCGCCCGGCGAATCAGCGGTATCAGCCAGGGATTCCTCGCGGCCGGCGTGCCCAATCCCTGTGACGATCCCGCCGTGAAGCGGACTCTCGCCGCGGCGCGGCGCAAGTATGCAGAGGCCGCGGGCGAGCGTCACGAGCCCATCGTCCGCCGCGTCCGAGCCGCCGATAAGGATGCACTGCTTCGTATGCTCTTCGCCGCCGATCGCGACACAAACACGACGCGCCGCCTGCGGGATCGGGCGCTATTGCTGGTCGGCATGGCGGCCGCGTTGCGCCGGTCCGAGCTGGTCGCGCTCCACGTCGCTGACCTCGAGAACACGCCGGATGGCCTGATCATCATCATACGCCGCAGTAAGACAGGCCAGGACGAACAGCAGGAGGTGCGGATTCGTTACGGTGAGGGGGACGTCTGTCCGGTCCGAGCGTTGCAGGATTGGCTCGGGGCCGCCGGTATCACCGAGGGGCCGCTCTTCCGGCCGGTGGACAGGCATGGGCATGTTGCTATGAGTGCCCTGTCTGGTTGCGGCGTCGCCGGGGTTGTCAAGCGTTGCGCCGCCGCGGCGGGCCTCAACCCCACCGAGTTCGGCGGGCACTCCCTGCGCGCCGGGTTCATCACGCAGGCCGCCGTATCCGGCGCGGGCCTGCCAGAGATCATGGAGCAGTCCAGGCATAAAACTCCGGCTGTGTGCATGAGCTACATCCGCCGCGCCAAAGGCTTTGATAACCCGGCGCTTAAACTCTGGTGAGTGCCAGCCGCTGGATTCTGCCCGGTTCGGGCGCGGTCACGACAGCGACCATATAGGCGGCCATCGCCAGGATGGTCAGCACGACGGCCCAAAAGACGATCTCCCGCCACTGCACGCGGCCGTGTGTCGCCGGTGCAGGCAACATCCTCTTGTATGTTTCAAGCGCGTCTTGCAGGTCCGCGATCCGCGCCCTCAGCTCGTCTATGAGCTCGCGGTCGTGCCCGGCGTTGACGGGCGCGGGTGCGTCCATTTGGACTGACTCGCGGGAGTCCATACGGACAGGCTTTTGGGGTACGTCTGACAGGGCGTCTATGCCCGCCATCTGCACGAGCACGCGGCCGCGGTCATAGACTCGCCCGAGCTTGCCGGCGTCAAGGTAGCGCCTGATCGTCTTAGTCGCGACGCCCAGGTGCGCCGCCGCCTCCGTCACGGTCATTAGCCGCGAAAGTCCATCTGTGGCCGTCTCTCCCGGTGTCTCTTTCGACATCATTCTCCCTCCTGCGTGGACTGCGTGGACAGTCCACTATTCGGCACTTTGCCCGCGTTTACTTACCCGCCCGTCGAAAACGACGCGCCAGGATGCCCGTACAGCGCGTCTGGGGGGTCGGGGCGACTCCTAACACCTCCCGGCGCGGGGGCAGAGAGCGGACACCATGGGGCCGGACACTTCGCGCGCGCATGCGGGGGGCGGTCTCAAACTCGGTCAGGTGGTCAGCAGCGGGTTTTGCCAAATTCGGCAACTCTGCCATTTTTGGCAACATCATCGAAATGGCGCTTCGCTCAGCGTCCACCTCCGCCGCGATCTCCTCCTGCGTGTGGCAGGCCAGCCAGAGGTCGAATATCCGCTTGTCACGCGCGGCCTTCGCGCCCGCGCATGCGGGGGGCGGCATACCCGCAAGACCCGCAAAGGCTGTTTGCGGGTTCGGGCCGGTATGCAAGCATGTATGCAAAACGGGGGTTTTTCGCCGGGGTCATGGGGGCGCCGCTCTCAGGCGAGAAACAACGGCGAAGGTAAAGTCAGTCGCGCAGGGGGGTAGAAACGCTGTACGGGCCTCTGAGCGGCCAAAAACGCGCGTCTAGCGTTATGCCCATCCATCGAGTAGTAGCCGCACAATCTCCCGTGCATCGCGGCTGTTGGAGGTGCGCACAACGTCCCGGCCATAGAGGCGTTCGGCGGTAAGGACGTTGAGGCGCAAAAGGTATGACTCACTGTTGAGTGACAGCTCGCCGCGCCGTGCTCGGGCGCCTGCCGCACGCGCCTCTGCCAGGAGTCTGTCACGGGTTCGCACGGCAGGTTCGGCATTGGACGCGACTAACGCGGCCGCCACGTCGTAGCGCATGCATGGTCCCTCCGTTTAGAGTCTGTCGAGCATGTCGCGTAACGCCTGCGCGCCGCGCACTCCATCCGCTGACGTGGGGCCGGTGGGGGCGAGGCTCGCGCCGTATATGCCGGCGGCCCGCAGGATGTGAACGGCAGCGGCCTGCCGGTAGCGCCGGTTGTCCATCCATCCGCCGTCGAGGCCAATATCCTCCGCCAGCACGTCCAGGGCGCTTGAGATCAATGCCCGTATCCGGTCGGTGTGCTCTTCCCACATGGCGGCGCGCCGTCTGTTGAGTGCGGCTACAAAGTCCGCGTCATGGTGCCGCCACTTGTTCACGCACTGACGATGGACGCCCGCGGCCTCTGCCGCCTGCACGTCGGTGGCGCCCGCCAGCAGTTCGGCCAGGGCCACTTCCTGCGCGGGGGTGAGATCGTCTGACTGTCCGCTTTCGTCCGTATCAGTCCGCGCCAGGGCTGTTGTTTTCGCCATCTGTCGCCTCCGTCGTCGGTGTCGTCGTCGGTGTCGTGCCGGCCTTCGCCGCATCAGCCGCGGCGAGGTTCGCTGTCACGGTCGCGCGTGTTTCGGCCTGCGCCGTCGTTTCCCGGCCCTCCGCCATCGCGAGCACCTCATCGGCCATGCGGTCCCAGGCCGGCGAGCAGCCCGCCAGCATCTCCGCCGCGTCGCGCAGGCTCTTGAGTGACGCTTGCCCGCCCGGCCGGTCCAGGCCAGCGGCTATGTGCTCGATGTTCGCCAGGATCGAGGCGCTCTTTGCCTCCCAGGACTCCGCCGCGCGCAGCTCTACCGGGGTGGAGAGGGAGACAAGCGCCTGCCAGTCCCGGTCGTTGCCGTGCTCGATGTTGACAATGCTCTCGAGTTCGCGGCGGAGTCCCGTTTCGGCCGGGGGTATCCGCGAGTAAATGTCTATGATCTGCGTGAGGCGCTTGCCCGCGATCATGTTGACGGCCCGTTGGTGGTGGTAGGACCGTTCGGACCAGGACGGCTCGGGCCCGGCCAGCTCGGCGGCCAGCTTCTTGCGCGTGGACTGCTGCGAGCTGCGGATGCCGGCTATACGGGCGTTCACGTCGGACAGGGCCGATGCAAGCGCCTTCTGCTCCTGCTCGCGTTTGTACTCGTCGGAGTACATCTCCGCGCGTTGTATCTGCTGCACGCGCGCCGCCGCGGATGCCAGGTCGCGCAGGAGGCTGTCGAGTCGGTCGCGCTGATCTTTCAGCGCCGCTGAAAAGGTCGTAGAACGTGCCATGCTTGTCTCCCAGGACAGGCGGTCGCGGGAGTGCGAGCGCCGCGTT
>JAGVUD010000018.1 GCA_019136435.1 Armatimonadota bacterium
GGAGGGGAACCGGCGCCCCTCCGGATGCTGTCTACCGAACCGTGTGCTGGGCAGCCGGAAGGCAGCGCCAACCGGCAGCTCGCTGTGACGATCAGCAAGTCGTCAAGCCGACAGCGCTATGAACAACCTGCCCGTCCGCTGGCCCCGGGGCTCAGCGGAGTCGTGGCGGCGCGTCCCGGGCAGCCACCCATGCTTCCCAACTCAAAACACCTGCCCCAACACGAAGTAGAGGTTACTGTTGCCGCTATCTCCGAGGCTCGCCCCAACGAACGCCGGGCCGATCGGCGTTGCCGCAACCAGGCCAGCGGACAAACAGATGGCACTTTCGTCCCCTTCCTGCCCGTCGAAGACGCCACCACCCTCCAGCCACATCGCGGCATACGTGGTCATCCCCGTCAGCGCGGAGAACTGGCCGATCCGCTTGAGATACCCGACATTGGCGACCACGTACGCGTTCCCCCGGAGTTCATCGAGCGAGTACGCGCCCAGCCTGAACGGCCCTCCGAGAGTGAACTGCTGCGCCAGCGGAGCCTGCCGGTTGAACGTGGTACCCCCGGAGACCATCGCAAACACTGTCCGGGTAGGCGAGAGCGGACGAAACGTCGAAACGGCCCCCTGCAACTGAAGGAAGTCGCGCTCGGCGCCCGGCGCAGCCTGATAAAACCGCGCGACAAGGCCCGACCGGGTGCCGCTGGTGGGAACGACCGGGTTGTTGCGTCCGTCGTACTGCCAGCGCAAGACGGCAGACCGTACAGAGCCCTCCATCGAGGACAACACGGGGCTGCCCACGCGAAGGCCGGCGTCCATATGGAGCCATTCGTACCCCAGCCGAATCTCGCTCTTTCGGCCGCTGGCCAGCCCGGCGTCCAGTCCCGCGCCTCTCTCCGTCACTCGATACTCGGCAACGCGTGAGCCCTGCTGAAACAGGTCGCGGGAGTCCTCTCTGTAGAACAGCCGCGGCGCCACAAACAGCCGGCCTGCTACCGGCCGCCAGTACTCTGTGGAGACAAGATACTGCGAACCAGCCGCCAGGTCGGTCCTGATCTCAGAGCCGCGGCCGCCGGCATCCATCAGCGTCAACCGGGAACCCAGCTTCAGCCTGACGTTGTCCGGCTCCGCGCCATTGGCCTCCAGTCCAAGCCGCAGGAACGGCGGCCCCGACCTTTGCTGCTGCACATCAACCAGCAGCCCGGGCTTTGTGCCTCTCCGGGTCAGAGTGTAGCCCACGCTTTCATACCGCCCCGAAACCGTGAGCGCCGTGAGCTCAGGCTCCAGCACATCCGGAGACAACGGCGTCCCGGCGTAGCGCTCAAGTTTTGCCCTGATGGCATCGTTCGAGGCTGCATCCGCGCCCCGGACCTCCACGAAGAGCGGAGTATCGGTTCCCGTTCGCAATCTGCTCTGCCTGTCCCTGCGGATGGCATCCCACTCCGCGTCGCTTACAGACAAAGGCGCCAGAATCGCTTGTTTCTCACGCGCTCCCGCGTATCCCAGGTCCGCGATGCGCCCGCTGCTCTGGTAGTCCAGCGAGGTGTACTGCTCGAGATCCGGAGACAGGATGACCGTGGCCAGCCGCAGGTTGCGCCGGACGTTCTGGATGGTCATCACGCTCCATGCCTGACCGACCATGCCGGCAAGCGTCTGAACGGACTCCTTATCCCCGAGCGGGGTGCCGATATCCACGGCGATGATGATGTCGGCCCCCATGTCCTTCAGGACATCGGTCGGGACGTTGTTCAACAGGAAACCATCCGCCAGCACCTTGCCGTCGCGCTCTACTGGCGGGAAAACACCCGGAATAGACATCGTTGCGCGAAGAGCCTGCGACAGCGAGCCATCCTTCAGCACGACAGCCTCGCCCGCCGTCATGTCCGTGGCGACACATCGGAAAGGGGTGGGAAGCTGATCGAAGGAGTCAATCTCGCTGTAGGCGACGGTGAGCCGGTCGAGAAGCAGGGCGACCTCATGTCCCGATCGCAGACCGGACGGCCCGGACACCCCCCGCCGGAGTCCGAACTCCAGATTCACCTGAAGGTCGCGGCGGTCTTCCTTGCGCCGGAACGAGAGGTCCGCGTAGGACGGGCCGGGGCCCAGCGTCTTCTCCCAGTCAATGCTCTCCGTCAGAGCCCGCATCTCACCCGGAGACATGCCCATGGCATACATGCCGCCCACCAGCCCGCCCATGCTGGTCCCGGCAATCATGTCAACAGGAATGTGGTGCTCTTCGAGCCACTCGATCACGCCAATGTGGGCGAATCCGCGAGCCCCGCCCCCACCAAGCGCAAGGCCGATTGTGGGACGGCTGCAAGGGCCGGCGCTGATCTGCGCGCGCGCTGGAGCCAGGGTGATGGAGGGCAGGAGGATAAGTGCGCAGACGGCAGCGGCGAATCTAGCACTCATCGCCGCGCCACCCCAGCACGTACGGCACGAACTGCCTGCCACGATGCAGACACACGCCCACCCCCATCGGCGTACGACAGCCGGAGGCTACACGCGGGTATCTGGAGGGCAGAAGCCCGCGCAACTCCTGCGGACGCGCGCCTAACGGTCCTCAGACAGATACCGAAACGACGACCGTATTCGTTCGGCTCCACAAGCGGCCTACCCCCCTCTTCCGAATAGCGGCCGTTTGCTGTATATGAACATTACAGCAGTGCGCAACACCTGTCAAGACGGTTCGCAGGGCTTACGCATTAAACGCCGCATAGGATTCTTTCGAGGAAGTCGTTGTCCCAGCAGGCCTTGTTGATCTTTCGGCGGATGCTCGTGTTCTTGGTCGATTCCTTCTTGAGCATGTTCAGGGCGATCTTCCTGACAAGCGCGAAGTTCTCGGCCGCATGCCCGGCTCTTGCCCGGCAGTCGTCCTCTCCGAAATCTACGTCCAGCACCCAGTGCAAGCTGTTCTCTACCTGCCAATGAGCTCGTATGCTGGCGGCGGCCTGATCCACATCAGTCAAGCTGCTCAGATACAGCCGCAGCTCAGTGGATTCCTCCTCCCCCACTCTCCTGGTGCTCCGGGAGGCCACAATGGAGCGAAGGCCCCGCCAGTCTTTCGTGTCGAGCCACGGCAACTCACGGGTCTCAATCAGCCAGGTCTCGCGCAGTTCAGACCTGCCGTGCCCATAGTCCTGTTCTCCACAGCAGGTCACCTTCTCCCCAAAGCCTTCGCGCAAGCCAGATTCAACATACAGCCGCACCTCCTCATGAAGAGCCCGATGGTTGCCCTTCAGAGCAAGGCAGAAGTCCCCACCCTTATCTATGACCTTGGCCGCTATCTCCTTTTGCGTGTTCAGGGCATCCGCCGTGACCACGCTGCCACGGACATCCAGCAGCTCAAGCAGCGCAGGAACCGCCGTGATCTCATTGGACTTCTCATCCACCTTCAACTG
>JAGVUD010000128.1 GCA_019136435.1 Armatimonadota bacterium
TACGCCGATTCTTACCGCGGCCCGGCGTCTGGCGTGATTCGGGGCTGGATGACGGATGAGCGCGCGTCGGGCAATTTCGGCGATCTCTATGTGAACCGGGACGATGGGCACTCGCGGCTGGACGTGACGAATTTTCCGGGGCTCACGCCGGTGGTCTACGGTGAGGAGGCGCGCGCCCACAAAGCGCATTTGAGCCTGCCGAATACGCTGTTCGGCCAGCCGGTGATCGGCAATTCGTCCATGTCGATGGTCAGCGGACCGCTCTGGCGCAGCCTGCCGCGCGCTGTCGTCACTGATCCCTTCCAGCCGCTTGCCGCTTTCCGCATCTATCTCAACAACCAGTGCTGGTTCTACCCCGAACACAAGGATCATGATTCTGAGACCGGTGACCTCTATCCGGCCAACACGCCGTATTACGTCATCAGCCAAGGCTCCTCGTTCTCCGACAAGCCGTTCATGGAGGCGTTCGCGGCCGCGATGGCGGCGTTCATGCCGGAAGTCAAGCGCCTGCTGACCGCTCGCCAGGCTTTGGCCCCGACGCTCCAGATGATCCTGCGCGCCACGCAGCGCACGGTGAAGCGCCCGGACGACTACCTGACCGGCGCGGCACACCCGGCCGTTTTCGACGCCCGCAACCTGGATGTTGAGGCGATGGTCCGGATGGCGCATGATCTCACGCCGGAACAGCTCCCTCCGCTCGTGACGCTGCGCACGGTCAAGGACGCGCAGGCCGAGCCCGGCGTCGATTATTTTGACACACGTCCGGAGGGCTTGTTCGACACACCGTTCGCGATCGCGCGGGTGGTGCGCGGGATCGCGCGTACACGCAGTATGACGCTTGAAGCCGCCGCCACGCCTAAACCGTCGCCCGGAACCGTCTACCGGTGGGTGGTGCTGCAAGGCGATCCCGCTAAAATCACGATCCAGCCGCTTAAGCCTGACAGTTCACAGGTCACCGTCACGGTGGCGTATCATGGCGTCTACCGGCCGAAAGGGGCCGATGGACAGCCCTCGCCGTTACAGACCAGCCGTGTCGATCTCGGCTGTTTTGTGCAGAACGGGACATCCTTCTCGGCCCCGTCGTTAGTCTCGTTCTACTATCTGCCCAATGAGGAGCGTGTCTATCGCGACGACGGCCGGATCCTGTCGATCGATTACGCCAACAGCGCGCATCGGTATGCCGATCCGCTGCTCACCGTGCAAAAAGGGTGGAAGGATCTCTATGCGTACGATAAACAAGGGCGTCTGACCGGGTGGTACCGCACGCGGGCCGGCGCTGCTCCGGAACGCTTCACCTATCGCGGGCACCGGGTTTTGGCGACCGATGCGCAGGACCGTCCCACGCAGGCGTGCGGCGTGGAATATCTGCCGCGCCAAGCCGGCGGGGCCGGGCTGCCGCCGACGCTGACCTGCGCGGACACGCAGCAGCGGTTTGCCTACACCTATGAAAATGATGCGGACCGGGTGGGGCGGGCGGCCGCCGCGCCTTGACTTTCCCCCCAACTGCGGACGTCTCGGAAGCCCGTCGGCGGATTCCGGGACTCTGACAACATTCTGTTTCTTCTGGGCGCGACCAACAAACCTCGGGAGATCGACTAGTACTCTGTAAAATTAAAAACGCCGGTTTTTTTAGCCATGATTACAGGATTAACATGATTGGGATAAAGTAGTTACATCTTGAAAATCCTGTAATTTTGGCCGAAATATTAAACTGTACAGAGTACTAGTGCCCTGTCTCTTAAACAGGCTTCTTTAAAGATTCCTCCGCGAGCTTCCCTCTGGCGCGCTGGATCTTTTCCAGAATCGCCTTCCCCTCCGCCCTCCAGACATACCGCTTCGGCTTGAGGTTGTGCGTAGCGATGTAATCCAAGATGCGTTGGGCGAGTTCCTTCACGCTGCCGAAACTGTCGTTGAGCAGCGCCTGCTGCGTGATGTCGCCGAAGAAACGCTCGACCAGGTTCAGCCAGCTGCTTGAGGTCGGCGTGAAGTGCGAGACGATGCGCTCCATGCCATGCCGCTTCTTGTGGGCGGTGTTCCGCCGTTCCATCCAGGATGTGACCTCGGGCTGTTTGTGCGTGGCGTAGTTGTCGAGGATCAGGTGCAGCGTCACGCCCTCGGGGCACTGCCGGTCCACTTGCCGCAAGAAGAGCAGCCACTCCTTGTGCGTGTGGCGTTCCTCGATGCGGCCGAGCACCTTGCCCCCCAGATAGTCCAAAGCGGCGAAGAGCGTGAGCGTGCCGTGCCGGATGTAGTCGTGCGTGAAGGTTTTCGCGTGGCCGGACACCAGCGGGAGCGCCCGCTGCGTGCGTTCCAGCGCCTGGCACTGGCTCTTCTCGTCGCAGCACAGGACGAGCGCGCGGTCCGGCGGATTCAAGTACAGCCCGATCACGTCCCAGAACTTCCGCTCGAAATCCGGATCCTTGGAGAGCTTGAACTGCTCCGTGCGATGCGGCTTGAGATCGTTCGAGCGCCAGATGCGGCTGACACTGCTCGGAGACACGCCAGCCTCCCTCGCCATTGTGCGGACTGACCAACGGGCATACCCCTTCGGCGGCCGGTTCACGCGTGTGACGATGGTCTCGACGCGCGACGGATCGAGGAATGGCTTCCGCCCGCGGCCGGGCGCATCGCACAACCCCGCAAGACCCTCCCTGCGAAAGCGGGCCGTCCAGCGGGAGACGTACGCTTCGCTGCAGCACAGCGACTCCGCAGTCTCCGACTGCTTCAGCCCCGACGCGCGCTTCAGAATGATGGACGCGCGAAAACTGTCCCGCTTGCTCACCGTCGGCGCTTTCACTCGCCGCTCCAACTCGAGCCGTTCCTCGTCCGTCACCGAAATGCGCAATATGGGCCGTCCCTGTTTCTTTTTCATGCCGCATAGTGTAGCTCGCGGGACTTCTTTATGCAAGCCTGTTTCTGGGACAGAGCACTAGGGACTCACGGACAATCTGATGATCGTCGACAAACAGAACCCTGATCAGCCCGGAAACAGCATGACTTTTTTGATCGGGTTCTTGCGTCACGGCCTTCGCCTCCCTCGCGGGGTTGCCGGATTGCTTGCAGGCTGCGGGAGCGGCGGCGAGTGGAAGGGTTAAAGTGACCCGCATCCCGTGGCCAGGTTTGGAGTCCACGGTCAGACGCCCGCCCAGTGATTCGGCTCGCTCCCGGATGCTGAAGAGGCCGAAGCCGTGTTGGTTCTCAAATGCGGTGCCGACGCGAACCGTGCCGCGGCCGGAGTCGCCAACCGTCAGAGTGATGGCGTCGGGCGTGTAGGCCAGCCGCAGATGTACTTCGGGCACCCCGGCATGTTTGGCTACGTTGAGCAGCAGTTCACGCGCAGCAGTGAACAGCAGGAGGCTTTCGGCCTCGGGCACAGC
>JAGVUD010000308.1 GCA_019136435.1 Armatimonadota bacterium
CACCCGGGCCACGCGAGCTCCTAGAAAATCTAGGTGTCGGCTCAAAACCCGACGGGCATTCCTCGCATACCGCAGGGCAAGCTAGAAGCTTATCTTGCTCCGGAGCCGCCAGTCGCGGCCCCGACGCTGCGCATGATACCATTCCTCGTCCGCCGCGGCAAGGATTTGGCCTCTGATTGTGAAGCATTGCCTCCTCGATGCCGCGCAACCCGGACGATTTCTCAATGAAGATCGTCGAGAAACAGAAATCCAGCCTCGCCGACAGCCTCGCCGCCGTCCCGCTCACCCCCGGCTGCTACATCTACCGTGACGCAAAGGCAGACGTCATCTACGTCGGCAAGGCCATCAACCTCCGCAGCCGCGTACGCTCCTACTTCCAGAAGGGCGCCCAGCACGCCGCGCGCACCCGGCGCATGGTCGCCGCCATCCACTCGCTCGAATGGATCGTCACCGACACCGAGGTCGAGGCCCTCATTCTCGAGTGCAACCTCATCAAAAAGCACAAGCCGTACTACAACGTGCGGCTCAGGGACGACAAGAGCTACCCCTACATCTGCGTCACGCTCGGCGATCCGTACCCCCGCGTCTTCTTTACCCGACGCCCCAAACTCAACCGCGACGGCAACCGCTACTTCGGCCCCTACACCGACGCCCGCTCTGTGCGCGACACGCTGCGCACCGTCCGGCGCATCTTCGGCGTCCAGAGCTGCAACCACCGCTTCACGGGCGAAGAGAAGCTCCGCCCCTGCCTCTACTACCACCTCAACCAGTGCCTGGGGCCCTGCACGGGCCAGCTCAGCCGCGCCGAATACAACAAGGCCGTGGAGCAGGTCTGCCTGCTTTTCGAAGGGCGTCACGAGGACATCCTGCGCCGCATCGGCGAGCAGATGGAACAGGCCGCCGCCAGCCTGCAGTTCGAGCGCGCCGCGCTGCTGCGCGACCGCATCCGCGCCCTCGAACGCCTCGGCGAGCGGCAGAAGGTGTTCACCGTGGATCAGGTTGACCAGGACATCATCGGCATCGCCCGAAGCGGCCCGGACACCCTGATCTACGTTTTCTTCGTCCGCTCCGGGCGCCTCATCGGGCGCGAGAGCTTCACCATGGAGTCCGCCGAAGACGAGCCGGACGAAGCCGTCATCGGGCAGTTCCTGAAGCAGTACTACGAAGGCGCGGCGGCGATTCCGGCAAGCATTCTCGTCCCCGCGATGCCCGAGGACGCCGATGCGATATCGGAGTGGCTCACCGGGCGGCGCGGGCGCAAGTCGCGCGTGCACTGCCCCGCCCGTGGCGAAAATCGCCGCATGGTGGAGCTGGTCAACAAGAACGCCCAAACCGCCCTCGATCAGCAGATCAGCCGCGGCATCGCCGGCGCGGCGCTCGCCGAGCAGGCCTGCCTCGACCTGGGCGAAGCGCTCGGCCTCGAAATGCCCCCCGTGCGCATCGAATGCTACGACATCTCGAACCTGCAGGGCGGATACGCCGTCGGGAGCATGGTGGTGTTCGAGGGCGGCCGCCCGGCGAAGGGCCAGTACCGGCAGTTCCGCATCCGCACGGTGGACGGGCAGGACGACTTCGCATCAATGAAAGAGGTCATCGGCCGCCGGCTGAAGAGGGCGCAAGATTCCGACGACAGGTTCGCCGACCTGCCCGACCTGATGCTGATTGACGGCGGCAAGGGGCAGCTCGCGGCGGCGCTGGAGGCCGTCGCCGACTCGAACGAAGAAGGAATCGCCCTCGCATCGCTCGCCAAGAGAGAGGAAGAAGTCTTCGTGCCCGGGCGTCCCGATGCCATCCGCCTGCCGCGCCACACGCCCGGGCTCAGGCTGCTGCAGCACATCCGCGACGAAGCGCACCGCTTCGCGCTCGCGTACCATCGCAAGCTGCGCGGAAAAGGCAGCCTGCACTCCGAACTGGACGACGTTCCCGGCATCGGGCCTACGCGCCGCACCCGGCTCATCCGCGCGTTCGGGTCGCTGGAGGCAATCCGGAAGGCCTCGCGGGACGATCTGGCGAAGGCTCCGGGAATGAACAAGACCGCCGCGGCCCGGCTTTATGAGCGCCTGCACGGAGACACGAATGACGAGCAGACGGATGCGTCCTGACGGCCCCGTCGCATGCGGGTTCTACGAAACGCCGTGGGGCGCGGGACTCGTCGCCGCCTCCGAACGGCTGGTCGAGCACATCTGGCTGCCGGACGAGCGCCAGGAACTGCTCTCGCGCTTCGAGGCGGCGTTCGGCCCCGCTTCGTGCGCGACAGCTCCTCCGGTGCTTGCGGCCGCGGTGGGCCAGCTCGAGCGTTACTTTGCCGGAGAGCCCATCATTTTCGACCTGCCGCTCAATACGGCGCGTCTGACGCCCTTCCAGCAGAGGGTCGCGGCGGCGGCGCGCGCCATACCCCGCGGCACGGTGCGGACGTACGGCTGGCTGGCGGCGCGGGCCGGAAGCCCGGCGGCTTTTCGCGCGTGCGGGCAGGTAATGGCGGCGAACTGCTTCCCGGTTGTAGTACCATGTCATCGAGTTGTTGCGAGCGGCGGCAGGCTGGGAGGGTTCTCGGCCGGTCTTGTCTGGAAAGAGCGCTTGCTCGCGCTGGAAGGCGTCACGCCGGGCGGCGCGGTCTAGAAGGAGGTTTCAGGTGTATCTGGCGATTCGTTGGGTTGTGCATGCGGTCATTCTGTGGCTGGTCGTTCTGCTCGGCCAGAAGCTGGGTCTCGGAATGCGTCTGGCTGGGTGGGGCTATGCGTTCCTGACGGTGTTCCTGCTCGCCCTGGTCAACGCCGCCGTGCGCCCTATCACCCATCTCCTGCTTCTCCCCCTCAACTGCCTGACGTTCGGGCTGCTCGGGTTCTTTGTCAACGCCGCCGTCATCGTCCTGCTGTCCAAGATCGAGGGAGCCGGATTCGACGCGGGCGGGTTCTGGGGGGCGCTGTATCTCTCGGTCATGCTCGCCATACTGGGCGGCGTGGCAAACAGATGGCTCAGGCCAAAGACCGGGAAGGACTGAATACGCGTTTGGCCAGAGAACTCGTCATCATAACGGGCATGTCCGGGGCGGGCAAGACACTCGCGGCGCACGTCTTCGAGGACATGAACTACTACTGCGTGGACAACCTCCCGCCGGCGCTGATGCCCGACGTGGCCAGGCTCTCGCAGGAGGTGGGGCAGGACGTTCAGGGGCTGGCGTTCGTCGTGGATTCCCGCGCGGGCAAGCTGCTCGACCGCCTCGTCGAAACCTACGACACGCTCAAGAAGGAGCCGATTGAAGGCTTCAACCGCCCGAAGATACTCTACCTCGACGCGCACGATCATGTTCTGAGGCAGCGGTTCCATGAAACCCGCCGCCGGCATCCTCTCGTCAATGAAACGCGTGATGTGAAGGAAGGCGAGCATACCGCTGGAGCGCGAGATTCTGAGGCCGCTTCGCGAGAGGGCGGACCGGGTGGTGGACACATCGCGACTCGAACCGCGCGGGCTGCGCAAGGCCATCGAGAGCTACTTCTCCGACCGGCTCCCCGCCGAGGCGCTCATGATCACCGTCGTCTCGTTCGGGTTCAAGCACGGCATCCCGCTCGATGCAGACCTGGTGTTCGATGTCCGCTTCCTGGCGAACCCGCACTACGTGGATCGCCTGCGGCCGTACGACGGCAACACCGCGCCCGTCCGCGACTATGTGATGCGCGACCCGCTCACCGAGCCGCTCACAGAGAAGCTGTTCGATCTCGTCGAGTTCAGCATCCCGCAGTACGCGAAGGAGGGCAAGGCCTACCTCACCATCGCCATCGGATGCACGGGTGGCAGGCACCGCTCGGTCGTCATCTCGAACGAGCTTGCCCGGTTCCTCGAGAACCGGAACTACAATGTTATCGTGGAGCACAGGGACATTGGCAGCGGACCCGTCTGAAAAGAGCGAGCCGCGCGGCTTCCTGACCTCGGCGAAGAGCTCCCTCAAGTGGCTCTACCCGGGGATGCGGGTCAAGAGATGGCTGCTGCTCGTGCCCGTCGGGCTGGCGTTCGTCATCCTGGGCGTCGGCATCCTCACCAATCTCCGCACGTTCGACTATATGGCGTATCTGGACGACCTGGCGCGGCAGGCTTTCTTGCGCTTCGGCATCATCCTGAGCCTGCCGAAGGTGTACGTCCCGGTCAGCCTCGCCTGCATGGCGTTCGGGCTGCTTCTGATCTTCATCGCCATCAATCAGATCGTCGGCTCCATAACGCAGGCTGTCGGAACGGTCAACAAGGGCCGCCTTGCCGATGTCGTGTTCGAAAAGCGCTATCTGGCGCAGGGATACCGGATTGTCACAATCGGTGGCGGAACGGGGCTCTCGACGCTGCTGCGCGGAATCAAGAACTATACCAGCAACATCGTCGCCATCGTCACTGTCACCGACGACGGGGGCTCCAGCGGCTCGCTGCACCGGCAGTTCGGGATGCTGCCGCCCGGAGACATTCGCAACTGCCTGGTTGCGCTGGCCGACTCCGAAACCCTCATGACCGAGTTGCTCCAGTACCGTTTCAGCGGCGCCGTGGCCTCCGACACGTCGCTCGAAGGGCATTCCTTCGGCAACTTGCTGCTTGCCGCCATGACGAACGTCACCGGCGATTTCGAGCAGGCGATAAAAGAGACGAGCCGCGTTCTTGCCATCCGCGGGCTGGTGCTTCCGTCCACCGTCCAGAACGTGTCTCTGATGGCGGAGATGGACAACGGCGAGGTTGTGGAAGGCGAGACCTCAATACTCTCCTCGCCGCACGGCATCCGCAGCGTGTACCTCAATCCCGCCGACGTCCGGCCCATGGATGAGACGCTGGAGGCCATCCGCAAGGCGGACGCGATTCTGATCGGACCGGGGAGCATCTACACGAGCATCGTGCCGAACCTGCTTGTCCATGGCGTTCCCGAAGCCCTCGCGGCGTCGAAGGCGCTGAAGGTTTACATCTGCAACGTGATGACCCAGCCAGGCGAGACCGATGGCTACACGGTCTGCGATCACATCCGCGCCATCGCCCGGCATGCTGATGTCCGGCTGTTCGACTATGTGCTGATGAACGACGAGATACCCTCCGAGGAGTTGCTCGAGCGCTACAGACAAGAGGGCTCCGATTGCGTGATGCCTGACCCCGACGCCGTGCGCCGGATGGGATACCACCCGGTCGTTGCCGGGCTCATCAGCCAGACCCGGGTCGTGCGGCACGACCCCGACAAGCTTGCATCCGCGCTCACGCGTCTCGTTTTCGACAGGGGCGGTCTGCGCACGTGAGCCCGCGCGTCATTCTCGCCTCCGCCTCGCCACGCCGCCGCGAACTCCTCAGCGTCATCGTCCCGGAGTTCGATGTCGAGCCCGCCGATGTGGACGAGAGCGCCTGGAACAACCAGCCGCTCCGGTCGGGCGTGACAGGGGCGGCCATGGCCAAGGCGCTGCGGATTGCCGAAGCCCATCCGGACGATGTCGTCATCGGCGCCGACACGATCGTCACGGTCATCGGGCAGGCGCTCGGGAAGCCCGCCAGCCCGGCGGAGGCCGCCGAAATGCTCCGCATGCTCTCCGGCCGTGAGCACACGGTTATGACCGGCCTCGCCGTCGTTTCGCGGCTCCGGACTGAGAGCGTCGTCGAAGAGTCCCGCGTCCAGTTCGCGCCGCTGACCGAAGAGCAGATCCGGGCGTACGTCCGCACGGGCGAGCCGATGGACAAGGCCGGGGCCTACGGCATCCAGGGCCGGGCATCCGCGTTCATCGAGAGGGTGGAAGGCTGCTACTTCAACATTGTCGGACTTCCCCTGTTCCGCCTGGCGGCTCTGCTGCCCCTGCACGGGGTCACGCCGTGGAAACTGTGGGAACCGGATGGGAGGGAGCCGTAAGTGAGCTACATTCTCGCGCATGACCTGGGCACCACCGGCGTGAAGGCGGCTCTGTTCGATGAAGCTGGGGCGCTCGCCGCCTCCGCCGGGCGTCAGTACCCGACGCTCGACAGCGGCGCCGGGGGGTACGAGCAGAACCCCGCCGACTGGATTGCGGCAGTCGCCGAATCGTCGCGGGAGGCCCTCGAGAGAGCCAGCGCCTCACCGTCCGATGTCGCCG
>JAGVUD010000444.1 GCA_019136435.1 Armatimonadota bacterium
GGGAATTGTCACCTCAATGACCGACGGTTCGGAGGAAACCACAGTGGAAATGAGGAGTCCCTTCTGGAGGGAATTGTCACTTGGCAGTTCCGCCTTTGGCTTCCTCTCCCGTGGAAATGAGGAGTCCCTTCTGGAGGGTAAACTGCGCATTACGCCTGGCACACCGCAGGCGCGCGAATCAGCCTGAGGACTGGCGTCAGTTCGCATGGATTGTGGAAGCTTTCCGCCTGCGAGTGTCGCCCTGAGGCCGATGCCCCTTGCGCCCTGAAGGCAGGACAGAGCCCGCCGGACGGTGAACATGCCCGCATTGGAGGCACCCTATGCGCTGGCTCTTGATCACCGTGGGCGGATCACCCGAACCAATAATCTTCTCCATCAGGGAGGGGAAGTACGACCGCGTCGTTTTCCTGTGCTCCGGCGAATCGGCGTCCGGGCCGGGTTCGGTGGCGATGGTCACGGGCGGCCCTGCTGCGGACTGGCCCGCCGCCGTGCCCGCGTTGCCCGGCACCATTCCGCGCAAGAGCGGCCTGCACAGGTCTCAATGGCGCATCGCTGACCTCGTTGCCGTGGACGACGTCGGCTCCGTCTTTGCCTCCGCCCGCTCCGCCATCAACAGCATTCGCTGGGAAGACCCGCACCCCGAGATAGATATTGACTACACCGCGGGCTCCAAGAGCATGAGCGCCGGCCTCATGCTCGCCGCCGTCGAGGAAGGACTGGTCACGGGGCGCCTCATCTCTCCCTTCCGCCCGGACCTCAAGAGCGTCGCCGACGGGACGCAGGTTGCGCTGTCGGTCAGTCTGCCCGCGGTCGGCGTGACTCAGGCGCTGCGGGAGGCCGAGGCTCTGCTTGCGAGCTTCGACTATCGCGGCGCTGGGGCTGTCCTTGAGCGAACCCTTTCGCGTGCCCCTCAGCCGCTCAAGGCCGAGATTCAGCGAAACATCATCTTCTGCCGCGCGCTCGATGCCTGGGACAAATGTGACTACGAGAAGGCAGCCGAACTGGCAAAGAGCCTGCAGCCGGAGATGCGCCCCCACGCGGAGTGCCTGGAGGTGCTGCGCGGCGGCGAATCGCGGCGCCTGCCCGCGCTCGTAACGCTGGTCTCCGACCTGCTTGCCAGGGCCCGCCGCCGTGCCGCCACGGACGCGTTCGGCGAAGCCGTGCGATATGCGGCCGAGTCGTTCGCGGTGCTGACCACGTCGGTCGCGCAGATCTATGACATCGCGGAACAGGGCCAGCCGCGCGAGGAGAAGCCGGGTGACTTATCCCCGGCCATCCGCGTGTGGGACCGCCTGGCGGCCAGCAAGCCCCCCGACGCGGTCGCCTCTCTGTACGGCACCTACAGGGGCGTTATCCAGCACCAGCAGCCAGTGGCTTCTGTGAGCCCCGTATTCCTGCTGCAGCCTGCCAGAGCGCTGTGGGGGCAAATGGAGTCCGTGGGGCTGTTGCGCTTCACTGACCAATGCCTGCGCCTGCTGCGGGATTCGCACGAGCTGCCCGCCTATCCCGACTGGCCCGACAGGCTGATACGGAACCCCAATCCGGGCCAGTTCCGGTCCTGAGGGCGCCAGAGATCGGGCACAGTCTCCGCAGGCCTCGCCAAAGCGCGGCCGGCGGCCCCCGGCCGTGCCGCCCGCTCTTCGTAAGCCTGCACCGCGTGCGGACCCACGCCGCCAGCGCAGTGGGTGCGTAACTGAGCCCGCCGTTTTGCTAACGCAATCCGCGTCAGTGCCCGTCAAACGGCGGCAGATCCCGACAGCTCCCGATGCCCTTTCACGCACAAAACAGCACCAAACGGGGCTTCGCGCTACTCCGAAACAAGCCGATTCTCGGACTTAAAATCCGCCGGGGAAACCCATGTGGGTTCGACTCCCACTCCGCCCATGTTCCATCCTTCAGGGCCGCGCTGTGTTGAGAAACGCCGTTTTTTGGCGCTTTCGCCACATCCGGCAGTAAACTCGCCCGCCCGCGGTGTATCTAACGCTCGTGGCCCCCGCCGTAATCAGAGGCGCCGGCCCCGGGAGTAATCGCGGCCTTGGAACTGACACTCACTGACTACATCGTCTTTGTTCTGTACTTCATCGCGACGATCACGTTCGCGCTATTCATGGCCTGGCGGCAGAAAGAGAAGTCCGCCGAAGGCTTCTTCATGGCTTCGCACAAGCTGCCATGGTACGTCGTGGGAGCCTCGATTATCGCCGCGGGCGTGTCGGCCGAGCACTTCATTGGTACCGTAGGCTGGGCGTATCTCTACGGCATGGCGGTCGCGAACTGGCAGTGGGCCGCGGTCTGGGTGTACAGCGTTCTGATCTGGGTCTTCCTGCCGTACTACATGCGTGGAAGTGTTTCCACGATGCCCGAGTTTCTGGAGCGCCGCTTCAACAAGACCTGCCGCTACATCTACGCCTTCATCACCATAGTGGGGATGGTGATAGCGCTGCTCGGCGGCGTGACCTTCGCAGGCGCAAAGGCCCTGAATGTCCTGTTTCCTCAACTCTCCATTCCGATGGCCATCCTGCTTCTCGGCGCGGCCGCGGGTCTTTACACCGTCTACGGCGGCCTGGTTTCCGGGGCGTGGGCGGACCTGATGCAGTACATAGTTCTGATGGTGGGCGGGATTCTGGTGACAGTGGCCGGCCTCAACTATGTCGGCGGCATCGGGAACCTCTTGAACGTGATGCCCGAGAAGGCCATCATGGTCTATGGCCCGACTCATGAGGCGATTCCATGGACCGGGCTGATTGCGACATTCCTCTCGGTGGGAGTCTGGTACAATTGCGCCAACCAGGTCATTGTGCAGCGGTTCCTGGGCGCCCGCTCCGAGTGGGATGCCAGGATGGGCGTGGTCATGGCGGGGTTCACCGGCGCCGCGCTCCCGTTCGTGATCGTGTTCCCTGGGCTGATTGCGTTCTACATGTTCCAGACGCAGTTGAGTGATGGCGACCAGGCGTGGCCCTATCTCGCAAAGGTGCTCCTGCCGCCCGGTCTCACGGGCTTTGTTCTGGCCGGGCTGGCGGCGGCGATCATGTCCACGCTCAGCGCGATCGTGCACTCCTCGGCGACCGTCCTGACGCTGGACCTTTACAAGCCTCTCATCCGGCCGAACGCCACCGACGCCCAGACCCGTCTTGTCGGGCGAGTTACAGGCACCGTATGTGTGCTCATCGGCCTTGCCGTTGCCCTGGCACTCGCGGCGATGCCGGGCCTCACGGTCTTCGAGATAATCCAGACGGTGTTCTTCTATGTGGCGGCGCCCATCACGGCCGTGTTTTTTGTGGGAATACTCTGGCGCAGGGCGACATCCGCGGCGGCAACCGCGACGATGCTGATCGGGTTCGCGGCGATTCCGGTCGTCCGGTTGTGGCTATTCCGTCACACGTTCGTGGTGTTCGTTCTCTCTGTCGTTCTGATCATTGTCCTGTCTCTGTTCACCAAACCGAAGAGCGCCGAGGAACTCAAGGGAGTGATCTGGGACACGAGCGCTCTGAGGGTTCCGGAGCACGAGAAGCATCTGAACCGGGGATGGCGCAATTTCGTCATCTGGTGGGGTCTGATGGTGGCGATCATCCTGACGCTCTACGTCGTCACGAACTCGCGGTCGGTCGCAACGTCGTGGACGGAGGCGGAGCAACTGGAGCGCAGCACACCCGGCGGCGGCAGCGCCCGCATACAGCTTCGGAAGGAGCTTAAGGGGTTCAACCTCTGGACCGGGGCAAAGCAGGTGCTCTTCCAGCCCGCAAAGCAGGGCGACACGATCCGTTTCGCGCTGCCTGTCAAGCGTTCCGGACGATACGAGTTGGCGGCAGTCGTCACGCAGGGACCAGGCTACGGCAAGTTCACGGTGAAGGTTGATGGCTCGGTTGCGAAGATTGGGTACAATGAAACCAAAGCTCTGCCCGGCAAGCGCGCCTTCA
>JAGVUD010000383.1 GCA_019136435.1 Armatimonadota bacterium
TGTCCGGTCTGCATGACCGTTGGGCTGGCCGAGGTCGTGGACGGCACGGCGTACTGCACGATGTGCTGGTGGAAGCGGGGCAAGGCCGTGACGGCTCTGCCGGTGCAATGAAGGGGGCGTGAAGTGTGCAAGTCGAAAAAGTCCACGTTGACCTGTTTTCTGGGCTGGGAGGATTTGCCCTCGCCGCCCGCGCCAACGGAATCCGCACCGTCCAGTTCGTCGAGATTGACGACCGATGCCAGCGGTTCCTGTCCCGCGCCTGGCCGGGAGTGCCAATCCACGGCGACATCCGCACATTCCATTGGGGTGTGGCCCACGCCGGAACGGGCGATGATGCTAGAGGGACATCACAGCCGGGGCGGGGACAGGAAGGACGAAATGCTGATCGGCGGCCTTGTCCGGTCTATATCGTCACCGGGGGGGTGCCTTGCCAGCCCGCCAGCCGCGCCGGCAAGCAGCGAGGAGCGGCGGATGACCGCTGGCTCTGGCCGGAAGCTGTCCGCGCTCTTGACGAAATCCGGCCCACTTGGGCGCTGCTTGAAAACGTGCCTGGTCTCAGAGACGTGGGCCTCGACGGAGTTCTTGCTGACCTGGAAGGTGTCGGCTACGAAATCGGGGTTCTTGACATTCCAGCTTGCGCCGTCGGTGCGCCGCACCGTAGACAAAGGCTTTGGCTCGTCTGCCGGCGGAAAGACGGCGTGGCCGACGCCGGCCAGCCGGGACGAGAAAGGCCAGACGCAGAACCCGGAGCGGATGGACTATGTGCCGAACATCGTCAAGGCGACCTGGCCGACGCCGCGCGCCGAGGACTCGGAGTCAACCGGGGCGCACCGGGGGACGCCGGACACGCTGACGAGTGCAACCCGTGGCGCGACTTCGTCTGGCTGCCTTGCGCAGACGGCAAGTTTCGCCGTGCGCCTGACGACGCTTTCGGCCTGGTTGATGGGCTACACCGCTCAGTACTTGGCGCACTGGGAAACAGCATCGTGCCGCAAGTCGCGGCGGAAATCATAGCGGCAATGGTTGAGGCTGACAATGAGTAGGGCAGGCATGGCACAACTCCCCCCGCAATACTGGCTGTGCGCCTGCGGCAGCGCGCAGCGGGTATGCGTGGCGTGTCCGCGGTGCGGGGCCGCGTCGCCGGGCCGGACGCCGGACGCAACGCCCAAACGCCCCACGATGCGCACAGACGGCCCGCCAGCGCACGACGGGGCCGGGGGGTGTGTAGGACAGCGGCCGGGGAAGGAAAGGCCCACGGTGGGCCGCAGAACGCGCGCCGAGGCCGTTTACCTGGCCAGCCTGGAGTCCCGCCTGGCGTCCGGGGCAGTCGCCGGGTGGCTCGAACAGGTCACGCTCCGGCTGCCGGATGGGGCCCGGTATCGCGCAGACTTCCTGGTGACCCTGGCCGACGGCACGACCGAAGTCCACGAGGTGAAGGGCGGGCACGTCAAGAAGCACCTGGCCTGGAGTGAGGCCGGCGTCGCCCGCTTCCGCGCCGCCAGGGCGCTGGTGCCGTGGCTCCGGTTCAGAATGTTCGTGGTCGAGGGCGGAAACATCAGAGAGGAGAACCCATGATCGACAAAACAAGGGTTATTGCCGACGGCGGCCCGGCGTTCCCCGGCGAGGCCCGCTACGTCGAAGGGGCGGGGATGGTAACGGTACACGGCATGTCCCTGCGCGACTGGTTCGCCGGGCAGGCGCTGGCGGGGCTACTCGGAACCAAGGAGGGATGGGATGCGGACAACTCAGACCTGGTAACATCGGCGTTTGAGATTGCCGACGCGATGCTGGCCAGACGGAAGGAGGCCGGGCGATGAGCGAACCAAAATGCAGCGGCTGCTCCCACCTCCGCGGCGCTGAGAGTGCGAGTAGCGCAGACATCGGATATGGGTGGCGGACCTGGCAGCGTCGATGGGCACGGCCGGCGTGCATCCACGCGGCTAACACCCGTGATGAGGTTCGCGAAGGAGCGTAGCGGATGAGCGTAACCTCCAGCACGTTGTTCGCCGTCTTCTTCGGGCTCCCCGTGGTGTCCACACACTGGCGGCTGTGCCGGGACGGCGACGATGACGCCCGCGCCATCTTCGACCGGCACTACAGCCGCTACGTCTACGCAGACGGCCGCAAGCCGAAGTTGTTTGTCGGCCCCGGCGAGAAGATGGTGCTGGTGACGGAGGAAGGCGACGCGCTTTTCGTCTGGCGAAAGTTCATCGACGCGAGCGGCAACCAGGGTGTGAACTGCGCCGTGTTCCGCAACGAGGGGCCGGTGCTGTCGAGCGACCTGATCCGCGAGGCCGACGCGCTCGCCTGGGCGAGATGGCCCGGCGAGCGACTGTACACCTACGTCAACCCGCGCGCGGTGCGCGGTGACGGCGCGTGCTTCAAGCACGCCGGCTGGAGGCGCTGCGGACGGACAGCGAAGCGGCGCCTTGTGGTGCTGGAGCATCTTCCGGCGAACAACGACAAAGCTGAAACTCGGCGGCAGCCGCCACCAGAAAGGAACGCATGAGCAGGAGAACCACGTTTGCGGCGGCGGCATTCCGCCTCCCGCACTACCCGGACGGATTCGGAAGGAGGAAAGGCTGACGCATGGCCGACGCCGCGCGAAAACCCGACTGGCAGAGCGAGGACGGGCGCATCCGCCTCTACTGCGGAGACTGCCTAGCCATCCTCCCGACGCTGGAGGACGCGAGCGTAGACGCCGTGGTCACTGACCCGCCGTATGGGCACAACAACAACAACGGTGACCTGATCGCACGAAGGGAGGATGCTCTGGGCGGCGGAAAGGGAGCATCGCCGGTTGAATCATTCCGCCCGATTGCCAACGACGGCCCCGAGGCAAACGACCTGTACCGCGCCAGCCTTCCGCAGTGGTTCCGCCTGCTGAAACCTGGCTGCTGCTGCTGCTGCTGCTGCTGCGGCGGCGGCGGCCCTGACCCGCAGTTTGCCCGCTGGTCGCTATGGCTTGACGAAGTGTTCGACTTCAAGCAGATGGTTGTGTGGGACAAGGGGCCGATGGGGATGGGCTGGCACTACCGCAGAAGCTATGAGACCGTGCTTGTCGGCCAGAAGCCGGGGGCTGCGTGCAAATGGCATGCCGAACGGAAGAACGTCGAGAATATCATCCGGCCAGGCCAGTACGGCATCCGCAAGATCATCCCGGCATCCGATGACCACCCGACACCAAAGCCGGTGGCGCTTGCCGAGCATTTCATCCGCCTGCACACCGCACCAGACAATGTTGTTCTCGATCCGTTCTGCGGACACGGATGGGTTGGTGTAGCCTGCGTCCGCACGGGGCGCCGCTTCATCGGCATGGAGCTTGACCCCGGCTACTTCGCCG
>JAGVUD010000320.1 GCA_019136435.1 Armatimonadota bacterium
CAGGATTGGCCTGCCGGACGCCGAATATTATCTCCGGAGGGAGCGGGATCCGCCGCGCTCTCCGGAGATACGTTTGTTTTTGTGTCCGTTATGGTGTTGCGTCGTTCCACAATTTGCTCTGCAGGCGCTCTTGGCGTTCTTCTCATCTTCTCACTCAGCGTTGCGCGGGCCGAGCAGACTCTCGACCTGCAGCTTCAGCCGGTCGGGTCGAGCGCCGCGCCGGGGAAGGCTCCGGAATCCCGGCAGACTGTGAAGCTCCCGTCGCGGGGGCTGCTGCAGGGAAGAGCGAACGGATCATCCGTCGGCCGGGTGGGCTACGTGCAGACTCGCGAAGCCGTCATCCGCAAGTCCCGGAGTTCCACTGCGTCGTCGCTGTTTTCTGTCTCCAAAGGGACCCCGCTGGCGGTCATAGACACGTCGGGAAGCTGGTACGGGGTGCTGATGACCGACGGGAGCACGGGCTGGGTTTCGGCGGCGGATCTCGACATCAGCGATCTGCGGCTTGTTGCCGACACATCTCAGACGCCGGGAAGTAACTCCAATCTTCTTCAATACGCCATGTCGTTCCTCGGGACGCCCTATGTGTGGGGCGGGACAAGCCGGTCGGGTTCCGACTGCTCGGGGTTTGTGCAGCAGGTCTGGGGCGCTGTGGGCGTCAGGCTTCCGCGCACGGCGCGCGAGCAGGCGCTTGTGGGCGCGGCAGTCGCGCCGGAGGGCCTGGCTCCCGGTGATCGCCTCTACTTCGCGTGCAAGGGCGGCGCGGTGGACCACACCGGCATCTATGTCGGCAATGGCATGTTCATTCATTCCAGTTCCAGCCGCGGGGGAGTTGTTCTGGAGAAGCTTCGGGACAGCAGATACATAAACTGGCTGGTCGGCTGCAGGAGAGGGTAGTCCGGCCCGGCCGCACACACGTGCCCGCGCACAGGCTCCACCTCGAACGTCGGGTGGGGCCTCTTTGTTACCGGGCCGGCAGTCAATTCGTGATATAAGCGAGGAAGCGTTGACCAGTAATCAGACTCAGGGGCGGGCGCCCCGTTTTGACCGGGTAGCTCTGCTGGCGGAAGGCGCGTTCGAAGTCGAGAACGCAAAGACAGCAGTCGGAATAGTCCGATACGGGCGGTGCCGCACGGTGGCGGTCATTGACAGCACACACGCAGGCGCGACGGCGGGGGACATCATCGGTGTCGGCGGGGACGTACCCATCGTGTCGAGCCTGGAGGAGGCGCTTGCCTTTGGCCCGGAGTCGCTGGTGATCGGCATTGCCCCAAGGGGCGGCGCTCTTCCGGAGGCGTGGCGCCGTGTCGTCCTCGATGCTCTTGATGCTGGCCTGGATGTGCTGTCGGGCCTGCACATGTTCCTGAGCCAGGATCCCGAGATATCCGCGCGGGCGGCCGCGAATGGCGGCATGCTCATGGACGTGCGGCGGCCTCCGGCCGGGCTTCCCGTCGCGCAGGGGCTTGCTCCGGGCCTCGACGCCAACACGGTCCTCACGGTCGGCACGGACTGCTGCTCGGGCAAGATGTCCGTATCTCTCGAACTCACGAATGGCGCGCTGCGAAGGGGCCTGAAAGCGGACTTCGTTCCGACGGGTCAGACGGGCATCTTCATCTGGGGGAAGGGCATCTCGGTGGATGCTACTGTCGCGGACTTCATTGCGGGCGCGGCCGAGATGATGGTTGTGGAGGCGGCGCAGTCCGCTGACTGGGTATTCGTGGAAGGACAGGGTTCGCTGTATCACCCCGGCTACTCGGGCGTGACGATGGGGCTGATTCACGGCAGCGCGCCGAAGCAGCTGGTTTTGTGCCACCTGCCCACCCGGCCGCAGGTGCGCGGGTACGATGTCACCATTCCTCCGCTCAGCGAAGCGGTGCGGTATCACGAGGCGGTCTGCCAGCCTCTGTTCCCGACGCGCGTTGCGTGCATTGCCCTCAACACGTACAGCCTGCCCGAAGACGAGGCGCGCGCCGTCATCGCGCAGACCGAGGACGAGACCGGCCTTCCCGCCGACGACTGCGTTCGCTTCGGCCCGGACAGGCTGCTGGACGCTCTCGGCGCATCCCGGGCGGGGTAGCGCGCCGTCAGCCCGGTTGCATCCCCTGCAGCTTTCCCGTAATCTTGGGGACAATGGGCGCGAGAAGAGGTGCAGATAATGCGAGAAGCGCCGTAACCCGGCGGTCGGTTGTTATCGGGCTTCTGCTCGTACCCCTCAACGTGTGGTGGGTTATCGCGGCGGAGCTTCGCTGGTACGTCGTTTTGACGCTCAACCCGCTGTTCGTCACGCCCGTCTTCTACCTGTTCGTCCTCGCCTGCCTGAACACCGTCAACAGACGCCTGTGCCCACGCCTGGTGCTCAGGCCGGGCGAGCTGGTCGTCATCTACCTGTTGCTCGTACTCTAGTGCACCATTGCCACGCACGACTTCATCATCAACCTTATGTCGATCATGGGGTGGGCGGCCTGGTTCAGCACTCCGGAGAACGACTGGAGCACCCTGATGTTTCCCCACCTTCCGCGCTGGCTTCTGGTGTGGGACAAAGGCGCGCTCGAGGGGTACTTCAGCGGTTCCAGCAGCCTGTACAGCCCGCACGTTCTGAGAGCCTGGCTTGCCCCGCTCGCGTTCTGGTCGGTGTTCATCTTCGCGGTCGGCTGGATGATGATGTGCATGACCGTGCTGGTGCGCAAAGCGTGGATGGACGACACGCGCCTGTCATTCCCCATCGTTCGCCTGCCGCTTGTGCTTACCGAAGAGCCCGCGCCCGGTTCGACGTTCCTGTCGAAGGGACTCTGGATCGGCTTTGGCCTTGCGTTCGCGCTCGGCGTGGTCAACGGGCTGCACGAATGGTTCCCCATGCTGCCGGCGCTCAACGTGCGCGCGCGCTATCTCAATTTCACCGTTCCCCCGTGGACGGCAGCCAGCCCCATGTGGATTAGCTGGTATCCGTTTGGAATCGGCCTGGCGTATCTGGTGCCGGTGGACGTCTCGTTCTCGTGCTGGTTCTTCTATCTGTTCTTCAAGGCGCAGGCTGTCATCGGGAATCGGATGGGCTTCGGCAGCGTGCCCGACATGCCATTTGTTCACGAGCAGGAGATCGGGGCATGGTACGCCTTCGGAGTCTCGCTTCTCGTGCTGTACCGGCGCTACATCGTGCGCATTGTGCGCCAGGGAATCGGCCTCGACCCGGCCGAGGACTCTGACGAGCCGATGTCGTACCGTGCCGCCTTCCGGGGGCTCGCGGCGGGTTCGCTGGTGTTCATGGTCTTCTGGAAAGCGGCCGGGATGAGCCTTGTCTGGGTGGTGGTGGGACTGGTGACCTATCTCCTCGTCAGCCTCAGCATCA
>JAGVUD010000329.1 GCA_019136435.1 Armatimonadota bacterium
TGATGGCGCTGGCATCTTTGATCGCCGGGTTACCCCTCATCCGTCGCAACAGGCTGTAGAAGGATACGAATCTGGCGTCTTCGGTGGTGTTCGGACCGGTTTGACGCGCGCTTGTCCCGAGCCTCCGCCGGCGTTGACCAGGAGGCCAGCGCGCTCGTGTCAGCCGTCGCGCACACCCTCGGTGTTGCCGACGTTACCGGCTGCCTGCCGGCGACGCCGCACAACCGATATCACAAGCACGGTAAGCAAACACCCGGCGGCAAGCAGGGCGATAAAACCGATAGCTGCGAAGGACTCGGTCTCCCGCTTTCCCAGATGGCCTTCCCCGGGCCCCAATGTCAGAAATCCCGACAGCACGACCAGCCACATAACCCAGAAGAAGATGCCATACACTATCCAGTCGAACCAGTATCGCCAGCTCAGCCGGCCCACCAGAGACATGCATGCAACAAGGAGCAGCAGCATGCCAAGCGGGGTCGAGAGTGTGAGCGCGAGCAGCGCCATTGCCGTCAGCCCCACCTCCGCCAGAAGCGGAGTGGGCGGCGGCGTCGGATGCAGTGCCTGAAGAGCCTCATCCGTCTTCAGCACGACGTCATCGGTCATCTGCTCCGGCGACAGGGTGGCCCTCAGCTTGGTCAGCCGGTCCGGCGCTATTACATCGTTATTCCAGTAGTAGTTCCAGTCGTAGAGAATGCGATACGGACTTGACGCATCATCACTGAAAAGCCGGGCCCTGCTAAGTGTACTCAAGAATTCCAGCCGGCAGTCCGTAGTCCAGCCCGCCGCACTTACCCAGCCTGGGGCCACCACATAAAGAAGAACCTCGGTCACGCCGCCATTGAGCGACGAGATCTTGAGCGGGTAGACCGGCTCGCTCGCCGGGAACACGAGCTTCAGCGACTGAAGCACTCCCTCCTCGAGCTTCGCTGCGGCCTTCTTCTGACTGGCTGTACTCACGCGCACTGCCGTGAACACCCAGCCGCGCTTGATGTAGTCGCCGACAAGCGGAACCAGCGCGGCAGACACCTGGTAGTCCCTGTTCCTGAGCCATTGGAACAAATCGTTCGCATTCCCGGCCCTGAGCACACTGACGTCGTAGACACCCACAGTGTCTTCCTGCAACACGTCCACGTCGGGCAGACGGGCGGGCCCTGCGCCCTGCCTTGATCGTGACGGCCCGGGGAAGAACATGCTGTAGTGCCGAAGGCCGGGATCCGTCATACTCCTGAGCCAGTGGAAGACCGGCGCGTACACGGGGAAAACCTTTGGCCGCGCGGGCGTGGGAATGACCCAGGCGAAATCCGCAGCGTTACCCTTGAAGCTCACCTGGAGTATGAGCTGCTCGACACCTTCGCTGTAGATAATGAACGCCTTTTGCTGCGGTTCCGTGATATCACGCGCATGGCTGCTGGGGTCCATCACGTGTGCTTTCTCGACGAAAACCCCATCCCCGCAGGAAGGACTCCGAACTGCGAACAGCGCCGCCACGAACACCACTGCTGTGAGTAATCTCATCGCACCGGCCTCCGTTTGTTGAGGCAAAGCGAACGCGCCAAATGTTCCCGGCGGAACGGGCGGCGGGCGATGCGGGCCCCTTGACGCGGCGGCGTGCGAAACCGTAGCATAGCTCTCAGACTACACTGAGTTCGGAGGACCACATGCCGCTGTTCGAGATGCCGCTTGAGACGCTGGAGACCTACACAGGCCGCAACCCGCGACCGGACGACTTCGACACATACTGGGACGATGGGCTGAAGGAGATGCGTGCAATTGACCCGCGGGTCACGCTCGAGCCGGCGCAAACTGCCTCAGAGAGCGTCGAGTACTTCGACCTCTGGTTCACCGGCGTGGGCGGCGCGAGGATTCACGCGAAGTACCTGCGCCCGAGGAACGCTCCCGCGCCCCACCCCGCCGTGGTGAGCTTCCACGGGTATTCCGGGAACAGCGGGGACTGGTTCGGGCATCGCGGATGGGCGGCCGAGGGCTTCTCGGTGGCGGCGATTGACGTGAGAGGCCAGGGGGGGCTATCCGAGGACGCCGGCGGCGTGACGGGCAACACGCATCACGGGCATATCATCCGCGGGCTGCAGGACTCGCCCGACAAGCTGCTGTTCCGCTCGATCTATCTGGACTGCGCCCAGCTTGCGGGCATTGTGATGAACATGCCGGAGGTGGACGCGGCGCGGGTGGGCGCGACGGGCGGATCGCAGGGCGGAGGTCTGACGCTTGCGTGCGCGGCGCTGGAGCCCCGGATTGCGCGGGCGGCGGCGAGTTTTCCGTTTCTGTGCGACTATCAGCGCGTGTGGGAGATGGACCTGGCGGAGCACGCTTACGCGGAGCTGAAGACGTATTTCCGGCTGTTCGACCCGCGGCATGAGCGGCGCGAAGAGGTGTTCACGAAGCTGGGGTACGTGGACGTGCAGCATCTCGCGCCCCGCATCCGGGGCGAAGTGCTGATGCTCACCGGGATGATGGACACAGTCTGCCCGCCCTCCACGCAGTTTGCGGCGTACAACAGGATTCCGTCGAAGAAGAACGTCATCTTCTACCCGGACTTCGGGCACGAGGGGCTGCCGGGGTCGGGGGACATCGTTTTCGACTTTCTGCGGGGGCTGTAAGCGCCGCCCGTCGTTGCTTCAGTCGCACAGATATGGAGTGCGGAAGCGGAGCTTCCGCTTTCGCCGACGCGCCGTCAGTCGCACAGATATGGAGTGCGGAAGCGGAGCTTCCGCTTTCGCCGACGCGCCGTCGACGGGAATGCGGCACTTATGTGCCGCACCCCACAACATCGCGGACGATGCCGTCGAGCACGGCGAGGCCTTCGCGCAGCATGTCTTCCGGGATTCCAAGGGGCGGGTTGATCTTGATGGCGCCGCCGCCGACTCCGACCGGGGCGAACAGCATCACCCCCTGCTCCACCGCCGAGCGCACGACATCGAACGCCGCCTCCGGGTCGGGGGTGGTGGTTCCGGGCTCCACGAACTGGAGCGCCATCACCAGTCCCCGGCCGTCCGCGCGCCCGATGCGCCCGCCGGAGGCTTCCATCATCCGGCGGCCCGCGTCGAGAAGCACCGGTTCGAGCCGGGCGGCGTTGGCGACAAGACCCTCGTCGAGAATCACTTCGATATTCGCCAGCGCGGCCGCGCAGCAGATGGTGTTTGCCGAGTGCGTGGAGGTCATTTCGCCGGGACCGTACATCTCCATCAGCTCATCCGTGCCGGCCAGCGCCGACAGGGGCAGCCCTCCGGATATGCCCTTTCCGAAGCAGGCAAGGTCGGGAACCACCCCGTAGTGCTCGAACCCGAACATCCGGCCCGTGCGGCCGAAACCAGCCTGCAC
>JAGVUD010000185.1 GCA_019136435.1 Armatimonadota bacterium
GTGGACGACATCATCGAGGAGATTGGGGAGGAGCAGGTCGCCAAGTCCATGCAGCAGGCGTTCCGCCAGTTCGGCGTTGACACCGGGATTGAGAAGGGCGACTGGTGGCTCAGCATGGACGAGTTCACCACGATGGCCCTTGCCTTCGGCACGCACATCCCGGCGACGCGCCTGGCCCTTGGCCTGGGCACATTCAGCGGCGACACCCTCCAGCGTGGGCGCGATTCGCTGAAGGGGCAGAACCTTGGCCAGCAGATTGATGCACTGACGGTGCTGGCGGTCAACGGCCCGGTGGGGTTGTCGCACCAACACGGGCAGGAGATGTCCAACCTGCTCGTCGCCGCCTGGGAGGCAAAGCAGGAGGGGAGATACAGGGATGCCCGCCAGGCCATGAACAATGCCCTGCGGTTCTACGACGCCGCCTTTGCAGAAAGCGTGGGCGATTTCGTCGGCCAACAGGCCGCACAGGTTGAGGCCGTCGCCAACGCCAGGGTCATGCCGGAAGGCGGACTGGAAGCACTGACTGATGCTGAAGCCTTGATGGAACAGGCCGCGGAGGACTACGACCGCGGCATGTACCGCCCGGCGTTCGATGCGGCGCGCGAGGCGTCGAGGATACTGTTCCCCGTCGCCAACCAACTCCGCTCCGAAGACCTTGGTGCCACGCCGGAAACCGTCGTGGAGGGAGACGGCGGCATTGAGACGACGGTTGGCGGCGAGCCGTTCACCCCCGCCGCCCCCAGCGACGCCGCCCCGGAGCTTGAACCTGCGGCGCCGCCTGCCGCAGAACAGCCGACACCGGAGACGCGCCGGATCACCATGACGGTCAACGGCGTCAGGCAGGAGCTTGAAGTCCCTGACGCCCTGGCCGATGAGTTGGAACGGCGGAAGGTCGCCGCACGGGCCCCTGCCCCTGCGACCCCCGCTGCTGCGTCGGCGGCCATTGCTGGCGACGGGCCGATGCCGGGCAGCCTCTTGACCGCCGGGCAAGTCATTTCCAAAGCCATCGGCGAACAGCCGCAGGATGAGGAGGCCGCAGATGCCGTTCCAGAGCAAGGCGCAGCAGAGGTTCCTGTTCAGCCGGCACCCGGAGGTGGCGCGGCGTTGGAGGCGGGAACACCCGCGCCAGGACTTGCGCCGGCTGCCGGAGCGGAAGGGGCAGGCGAGGGTGGAGAGGGAGAGGCTGCGGAGGGGGAGGGAGCGGTAGCCACGGAGAGGCCAAACCCGTACCTGTCCATGCCGATTGAGCGCGTGCGGGCCGACGCCGAGGCCGGCGTCGAGCTTGCCAAGGCCGCGCTGGGGGAGAGGGAGGCGGAGGCGGATCCGCCGGCGCCGCCAGCCGCCAGTGACGCTACTGTGTTCTACGCTGATGGGGCGATGGTCGGAAGTGTCAAGGAATCTCAGGCCGGCGGACGCAAGACCTACGCAACCTTTGCCGAAGCCGATGCGGTGCGCAAGCAGAACATCAAGGATGCACGCGCCGCCCGCGACGCAAAGGCCAAGGAAGACTTTGAGGCGGACTATGCCAGATACCAAGCGCGAGAGAAGTTGAAGGCCGAGAACGCCGCTTTCTTGGAGAGGGCCGAGCGGGCGTTTGTGGAGCGCGCTGGCGGTGACGCGACATCCAGCGAACGCAACCGTATTCAGCAGGGATTCTTCGCCAATCGAAGGAACGACTGGTGGGACAAGCCGCTGGCAGAAAAGGAGCGGGAACTTGCGGAGTACCTTGCAACGCCCCCCGCGGCCGCTCCAGTCGCACAGGCCGCAACGCCCCCGCCGGCGGAAGCCGCGCCCGCGGCGGAAGTCAAGGCCCCGGAACTGATGACGCCGGAGGAGCGACTGCGGAGGCTGCGTTCCGTTGAAAACCAAGCGAATCGCCGACCCTTCGAGCCGCTGACATCCTCGCAAATTGACGACCTTGTAGAAGCCGGCGACATTGAGGGAAAGGGCAAGCGCAAGGGGAAGTTGACCGACCAAGGGCGGTCAGCGCTCATCGAGCTTGGCAAAGAGGCTGAGGACCGCCGCTTGGCCGAGGGCGATGTTTTCGATCTTACGGCTGAACGGTTGCCGGTTCCTGCCTTAAAGGTTGACTCCTACGGTATCAAACTCCCCGCCGGCTATGTCCGCTCCGGCGACCGCTACGTCTACCGGCCAGAGGGCGGGGAGGCCGCGCCCCAGGCGCCGAAGGCGGAGGGCGGGGAAAGAGCCGAGGGGAACTGGGCACCCATTTCAAGCATACCGCCATCGGCGGGCCGTGTCGGGGCCAGATGGACACGAAGCATTGCCGACCTGCGGGCCAGCGCGGCGCCGGAAGAAAAACCGCTTGCCGTCGCCGCCGGGGCCGCAGTCAAACAGAATCGCCCGATGGCGGTTGGATATGGAGGCAGTCGGGCTTCGGTGCGTCCGCTGGGGAAGATGCTGTTGCAGACCACCGTTGACATTGTGATTCCGCACCGTGACTCCGTGGACATTGTGCGCGTGATAACCGGTGCGACCCACGAGTTCGACGCATGGCAAAAGCAGTTTGCCTCTAGCCAAGTGCCGTCCGGCGGGAAAGCCCCCTCCCCCCCCGCCGCGCCCGCGCAGAAGCCGGCGGAACCCGCCGCGCCACAGATCGTTGAACGCCGCGACCTAAACGGCAACTTGCACCGGCTAGACCAGCGGGAGATTGACGCCGGACGCGCCATGCTCCACCGCTACGACGCCAAGGGCAACCGGCTTCCCGACGGCGGCATCGTGCGGCAGAACATCGTCGGGCTTCACGCCGAGGGGGCGGGCGACGACCGGATAGGACGGGACATCAAGGACGCCATCCAGACCGCCGCCGACCTGGTGACCGTGCTGGAGAAGGCTGGATACCAACTGCCCGCCCGTCAGCCGCGCGACACGGAGGGCCAGCGGGAGTTTGCGCTTCGTCTGAAGCAGGGCTGGCGTCCGTACCACCTCAACGAGCGGGGCGATGTTGTCCCCGCGTCCAGGGAGGAGGGCGGGAGGCACGTCCTGACGGCGAGCCGCGGCTATCTGTGGGCGAAGCCGCCAGCCGCCCCCTCCCCCGTCTCTGCGGAGCGCGAGAGGCTGAGGAAGGGGAAGAAGGGGGAGGAGCCGGCGCCAGCCGCCGATGTTGTGTCATACGTCAGCTACGAATATGTCAACCCTGGCCCGGCTGGGCCGTTCAAGGGCAAGGACTTCACCGTCAAGGGCAGGGTTGGGCGTGGCGACATCATCGACGCACCATTCGGGCAGGCGCGAGTCAAAAGCGCCCGGTACGGCACGGCCAAACAACCAGCCTCCGCCTCTGACTCACCTCCCCCGCCGGTTCAGCCCCGCGCTGAACCAACTACTACACCGGCCTCGACTGAGGCCACGGGCACAACGCCCGCCGCCACGGCGGCGGATACGCGGCCCACCACACCAACGCAGCCGCAAGCGGCTGGGCCGGCGGGGGAGACTACTTCTGCCAGCCCCGACCAAGGGGCAACCCAAGGGGCGGCTGTCCCGCCAGCAGAAACGGGACAGACACAAGCCGCCCCTACTTCTCCGACGGCACAACCGCAGGGGGATGTTGTCGTCGAGCCGCCACCCGCCGTCGAACGCAAGGCCGTTGCGCTGGAGAAGGGCACCGCCGCACAGTTGAAGGTGCAGAAGAAGTACCTCATCGACCGGCTTTCAATGCTCATCGCCAAGGCACCCGACAAAGCGGTCGCACTGACCCCCCCGGCGGAACTTGTCGCCGAGCAGGCCGCAGCGGACAAGGCCGCAAAGGAGGCCACCAAGGCGGAAGAGGAGTACGAAAATGAACACGACATCAAGGGGGTGACCGATGACATCCTGAAGCAGCATCCGCGCCTGGCCGAACTGCGCGCCGTCGCCTGGCTTGCTGGTCGTCGCCTGCACGACTTCCGTATCGCCGTGGCCCTGGCATCGTCCGAGCATGTCACCATCGAAGTTCCCGGCGACGGAACCTTCCGCGTCAAGAACGACAGGCCGACACTCGAAGCCTTCCGCAAGACCGCCAAGAGCGCCATGCCGGTCGCCCCGCCGTCGGTAGGGGGGCAGGAGCCGAAGCGCCTGCCGGCGATGCCGGCCATTCCAGACACGCCGGCCAAGCCGGAGACCGACGAGGCCAAGGTCAGGAAGATTGCGGAACCGTTTGCCTCGGACGACCCAACGCGCGAAGCGATTTCACAGGTGCGTTTTGACCCGAAGACTTCAACCATTTTCGCCACGGATGGCCGTCGCCTGTTCATGGTCGGCAAGCCGCGGGGAGCGAAATGGAAGGGGTGGAAGACCGAGGGCATTGCTCCCAACTATAGGCAGATCGTCCCCGCCCAGCAGTCCAACTCCGCCGAGTTCGACATCGGGGAGGCGTTGCAGAAGATCGACCTGGCCACGCGCATCTTCACCAGGGACGATAGCGACCAGGCGGTTGTCGTGATGGTGGGCACGGACGGGGAGCTTGCCGTACAGGCCGAAACCTCCGGCGGAGACGCCTACCAAAGCGACAATGCCGCAGGGGCCGCCATCCTGTTTGAGTTCAATCCGCAGTTCATCCGAGAGGGGCTTGACGCCTTGAAGCGCCTCGGGGCCGACCGCGTGAAGATGGGATGGGACAACTCCTTCGCCCCCGTCAAGTTCACCGGCATTGGAACCACGGGCACCTACGTCCTCATGCCGAGGCGGGGAGACCAGAAGGACGACGACGCGCCCACGCTCGCGGTGAGCCTTCCGGCGGCCTTTGCCGAGGAGGGGAAGAAGGCGGAGGCACCCCCCGCCGAACAGCCACTCGCGCCCACACCCCATGCGGCGCCCGCCCCGCCCCCTGCCGCAGAGGCACCAACGACAAGCGAGCCTCCGCCAGCGCCATCCGTATCCCGCACCACCCCGCGCAACGGCACCCCCGAGCGCGACGCCATCGAGACCGCGCAGAAGGAAACGGAAGCCGAGTACGAAAAGCTGGCCGAACAGCAGCGCGACCTGCGCGCCCAGCGTGACGCCGCAAAGTACGGCTCGGCCCGCCGCGACTCCCTGGAGAAGCGCCTCGACCGTCTCGATGAACTGGTGGACGCATCGCGCGACAGGCTCGAAAAGGCCCGGAAGCCGTGGCGGCAGGCTTGGCTTGAAGACGAGGCCGAGTCCGACAACGTGTTCCGTAGGGCCAACGCCCTGGTCAAGCTCGAACGCATCCCATGGCAGGAAGGGCAGGCCATGGTGGACGCCGAGGTTCAGCGCCGCGGTGCGCAGATGGGCGCGACGCCGGAAGAGATCGCGGCCATGCAGCAGGACTCCCGCAGCTACACCGGCCTGACTCGGGACGACGTGATGGAGATTCTGCTGGCTCGCGCCAAGTCGGGGCCGTTGAAGGCCAAGGCCGAGGACGAGGTGAATGCCCTCTACCTGCCTGCTGACGTGAAAGAACGCCACGTCGCCATGGTTCGCTCGGCCTCAATCTGGCCTGACGACATCCAGCGGCAGGTTGACGCAGCCAAGCGCGAGGCGGAGCAGTACGCGCAGGACAAGGCGAAGTCTGACGCCGCCGAGGCCAAGAAGCAGAAGCGCATCGCCGACGAGCGCCGCGCCAAGGCTGACTGGCTGGCCGGGATGGATGCCGCCGCCCGCGAGAGGTGGCGCGTGACCGACGGCGGCGAGTTGCTTGGCGGAACGGTGGTCTACGTCACCAGGAAGCACGCACTTGAGACAGTGGCCAAGGCCGACCGGCCCGACCAGTACGAAGTCGTCAAGGACGGCAATCGGTGGAAGATCGTGCCGACGGCGGAAGCGCTGGCGCGGTGGATCGACAAGGTGCGGACGAAGGAGACGCCGCAAGAGGCTCGCGCCAACAACCAGGCGGCCGAAGGAGCGATGTCCGGAAGCGACAGGGACAGGTTGCGAGGCAAGCAAGACGCCATCGTGGCGTTTGCCGAAAGCCGCGGGCTTCCCGAAGATGTGCCGTTTACGACTAGCGTTGTTGCGGCCCCCACGGTGGCCGAACTTCGCAGCTCGCTCTATCCGAAGTACGAAGGGGCAATCGACCGCTTCATTGAAGAGTACGAGCTTGGGAAGCCTGGCACCGGCCCGACGCTAACCCCCGCCGGCGAGGCCGAAGCCCCCGCGCCCGGCGAGGCGGAGCAGGGGGAGGGGGTGCCGCGCTACTCCCCCGCCTCCCCCGGCACCGCAGGGATGCCGCTTGCCGTGGCCCAGCGCCGCCTCGCGCCCGTCAGCCGCCGGTACAAGCTGGCGAGGATGGAAGTCATCACCGGCACGGCAAAGCTCCCGGCCCACCTCCGCGAGCGCGTCCTTGCCGACCAGGCGGCTGGGCTGATTCCGTCCGGCGCCGGCTGGAAGGGCATCTACGACACCGACACCGGCACGGTCTATCTGAACTCCGCCGCGGCCAGGGATGCCAAAGACCTGATCGGCACGGCGCTGCATGAGGTCGTCGGGCACCTGGGCCTGCGGGCCATGTTCCAGACGGACGAGGGGTTCAACAGCTTCCTTGACTCCCTGTACACGAACAACAGGGCCGTGCGCGAGCGGGCCAAGCGGCTGATGGCCGGACAGACGGGCACGGCTGGCGACCGGCGGATCGCCACGGAGGAGGCGGTTGCGGGGTTCGCACGCGACCTGGCCGAGCCTACGGTGTGGCAGCGGATCGTCGAGGCGCTGCGGAAGGCGCTGCGAGCCGTGGTCGGGCCGGCGGTGAGCATGAAGGACATGCCGGACGCGGAGCAGATCAGGCTCATCGTCGCCAACGCAAAGCGGGCGGCGAAGGGAGGGGCGGAGGGCGGAATGCCGGCTGAAACCGTGCAGGGCCAACCGCGGTACTCCCTCGCCGCCGGGCCGGTGACCCCGGCGCAGGACGCCGCCTACCTGGCCGCGGTCGAGCGGGGCGACATGGACGCCGCGCAGCGCATGGTGGACGAGGCGGCAAAGGCGGCAGGGTACAACGTCGGGCCGGTCTACCACGGGACGGATTCCGACTTTACAGAATTTCGCGTCGGGGAAAAAAAGTTTGGGCTTCATTTCGGTACACCAGAACAGGCATCTGCGCGAAGTGATAACAAGGGCGTGCGTGCGCCCAAGACCGTCCGTGCGCATATCAGTCTAACAAACCCGCTGCGCATGGCAGATTTGGAGAACTGGAAGCCAAATCAAATTACTGAAGAGCTATTCAGAAAGCAGAAACTCGGAGAATTGTCTGTCGAACGTTCCGAGATTGAGCGTCTTGACGATGATATGTCGGAAGCCGGATACTCGGCCCACGTGAAGGGCAGCATGACCGACAAGCAATACGACGTGATAGTAGACCGCCTACAGCAGTGGGGCTATGACGGAGTTGTGTATGCAAACGCATTTGAAGGACGTAGCTTAGATGATTCTTATGCCGTCTTCTCCCCCTCCCAAATCAAGTCCGCCGACCCCGTGACCCGCGACGACTCCGGCCGCGTCATCCCGCTGAGCGAGCGCTTCAACCCGCAGAAGACGGACATCCGCTACTCCGCCGCAGAGGCCGGCGGAACCACCGAACGTGACCCCGTTCGCGCCGTCGCCGCGGCACGGCAGGCCATTTCACAAGAACGCCAGAACGCCAAGGAGAACGGCAGTGCAGAGGAACAGCAAATCTGGAACCAGACTCGCCCGGCCTCCGTCGAAACCGTCCATAGACTTGATGCTGTCACGCGCCGCTACATACAAGCCGCCGCCAGGAGGGGAATCACCTGCCACCTGGTTGAGACGGCTGCCGCTTTCGGAACGGTTGGAGGAGGCGGGCGCGCCATTTTCGTTGCGGCGGGAACTCGAAGAGATGCCGAAGTAGAGGGGACGCTGAGGCATGAACTTTTCCATGCCATGTTTGACCTTGGCGACCCACAGGCCGCAGAACTTGTTGCCGAGGTAGACGCCGACTCGCCTTCATTTAGGTCGCTGCTCGCCCGACTGCGGGACTCTGACCCGATTTGGCGTAACGCAACGCTCTACGCGCTTGACCAGCTTGGCGTGTCCGATGAATCCAAGGCCGACCCCGCCGCGCTCGACTCTCACCGCATCGAGTACGCCAAGAACGAGTTTGCCGCGTACTTTGTCGGCAGCCAGCCGGGTTTTGCCGCCGGCTTCCGCGACCCGGCCAAGGCCGCGGCCATGCGCGATGCCCTCATGCAAGCCGACGCCGACGGCGTGCGCTACTCCGCCGCAGAGGCCGCGGGCGCAGGGGCGCCGCGAGGCGGAGCGGCCAAGTCCGAGGCACCGGAGGAGTCCGGGGCGTGGGATGACATCGGGAAGGCGGTCAAAGCCGCCGGGATGGTCGCCGCCGACGCCGCGCGGGCCGCCACCGGCAAACCGACGATGGGGGCATGGAAGAAGGGAAGCGGGAAGCGCAAGCCCGATGTTGGCACGGTTGAACTCCTGCTGTCCGTCCGCGAACACTACTCGCGCGGTGTGCCCGGCCTGCGATGGGTTTACGAAGCGTCCAACCGCAGGCCGGAACTGAAGGTCGCCGCCGAAACGCGCATCTTCGAGTATGACGAGCATCACCGGCGGAGCCTCCTCACCCCGATGGGCGAGTTGCGCCATGCCGACCGCACCCAGTACGATGCAATGGCCACCTATCTGCAACTGCGCGACCGTGACAGGGTGGGGCCGACCGTCAAGGAGAAGGACGGGCATTTCACGCTGTTCAAGTCTGACGGCAAGGCTGAGGGGTCGTTCGCCAGCGAGGCCGAGGCATGGGGTGACGCCTTCCGCGTCGCCAAGGAGGGTGCGGGATGGGTAGTGCGCGGCCCAAGGGGCAACATGGGCCAGACGCACAAGACCCGCGCCGCGGCCCTCCTGGCGATGCCTGGTGCCATCGGTGCGGAACTGCGCGAGGCGAAGTCGGCAGGGATGCTGACGGGGGTGGACGCCAAGGGGAAGAAGACCACCGTGGCACCCTCCGACGGTGCGCTATCCGCCATCGAGTCCTTCCGGCGCATCGGCCACAACATCCACTCCGTCCTGTCTGCCAACATGCAGAGGATGAAGGCTGAGTACGCCGAGCGCGGGGAGGAGCTTCCCGACGTGGCCGTGCGCACGGCGGACGGCACTGTATCCGTGAACCTCTCCGTCGCTGTCGCCATGATGGGCGACCTGCGGGGGAGCTACTTCCCGCGCAACTGGCGGCAGGGCGCGTGGCGCGTGTGGGCGGAGAAGCCGGGCGAGCGCCCGCTACAGAGGTTCTTCGACTCCAAGGCCATTGCCTCGACCTTTGCACAGATGCGGCGCAATGACGGGTGGACGGTCAAGCCGCCGTCGCTGACCGGAGGCATCCCCGAAGACGTGTACGCCGGCATGGACAAGCTGGTGGACAACCAGGCCGCCATGAATGAAGCCCTCGACCGGGCGATGGACGCCGGGGACTTCAAGGCCGCCTGGCGTTCGCTGGGTTCCCTCGGCATCAGCGGGAGGATGGAGAAGTACAAGCGGAAGGACGGCAAGACAGAGCGGCACTTTGTCGTCCGCGGCACCCGGCCCAGCGCAGAGCAGAATGAGGTGTTCAAGGAACTCGGGGGCAGATGGTGGCAGGCGGAGGCCGACACGGAACCCGCATGGCGCTTCGTCAATCCCCCCGCCGACATCGAGCGGCAGGTTCTCGACCGCCTGCGGGCATCCGGGGTTGGGGGGAAGGACGTGGCGCTCGCCTTCGCGCGCGCGCTGGCGACACAGTTTGCCGACCTCCTGCGCGAGCATGGCAGCCGCAGCCACATGCTGCGCCGGTCTGAGCGCACCGGGATGGAAGTCCCCACGGGGTACGAGGCCGACCCCATCCTCGCCATCAGCATGACGGGGCTGGCGACCGCGGGCGGGCAGGCCAAGCATGAAACGCTCATGGAGATGCTGAAAGCCGCCGACGGCAGTTACATCGGGAGCTACAAGCAGTGGAAGGCCGCACGGAAGGCAGGCGAGGCGTCCACCTACGCCGATTACATGAAGGCGAAGCGGGCCGCCGCCATCGAGCCGGCGCGGGACAAGCAGCCCAACGCCTACGCCGACTTCAAGCGGCTGTTGAACGAGACGCTGCGCAACGACGAGAAGATCGACCGCGTGCTGCATTGGGTCAAGGCGGTCACGTCGTTGCGGTACCTCGGCTTCAACCCGAAGTCGGCGCTGGTCAACCTGTCGTCGCTTCCCACGAGTGCGCTGGCGGTCATCAGCAAGGAGGGCGGCGTCAGCATGACGCAGGCGGCCAGCCACCTCGGGCACGCGCTGGCCGACTATGCCAGCTACCGCGCGGCCACCGGGGAGGCGGAGGGCGGCGGGGGCGGCAAGCCGGAAGCCGCGCGCGTCTTCGACTATATCGCGCAGCATGGATGGGACGAGGCTCAACTGACCACGGAAAGCACCAAGTATGTCCGCACGGCAACGTCAGCCGCAATGTCCTCGGTCATGCGGGTGGGGATGTTGTTCTTCGGAGCCACGGAGCAGATCAACCGCGCTGCGACCATCGCCGCCGCCTACCGGGCCTTGCAGCAGAAGAACCCCGCGGGCGATTTCGAGACTCAGATGCGGCAGGCGAAGGATATGTCCGACCTCGCCCACGGCACCTACACGGCGGCCAACAAGCCATTCCTGGCGACCGGCAAGAGCGGCATGGCGAAGCTGCTGAACACCGCCTATATGTATAAGCACTATGGGCACAACTACTTGCTGACGATGAAGCGGATGGGCTTCACGTCCAAGCAGGGCATGTGGATGGCATTTGCCCCGTCGGTTCTGTTCGGCGCCGAGGCTGGGATGGGCACGCTGGCCGGCATCGGCCTTGCCAAGCTCTTCCGTGCCATGTTCGGCAGCGACCCCGACGACCCCGAAGAGGACGCCTTCGCATGGCTGGAGGAGACGGTCGGCACCCCGGCTGAACGGATTGCGCGGTCTGGCCTGGTGGGGCTGGCCGGGGTGGACGTGTCAGGCTCAGTGAACCCGCTGCCGCGTGTGCCGCGCAACTGGGCAGACCTCATCGGGGCGCCGGCTGGCATGGCGGAGGATGTCGCGCAGGGGATGGCCGACCTGGCAGGGCCGAATAAGCTGAGGGCGCTGGAAAAAGTCATCCCGGCCCAGGCCGTCGCCCAGCCCATCCGGGCGTTGAGGGAGTACCGCGAGGGCATCCGCAGCGCCCGCGACGTGCCCTATGAATGGGAGGGCCAGGAGTTGAGGCCGACCGGGTATGAGACCGTGCTTCGCGCCTTGAGCTTCCAGCCAGCCCGCATCGCCAAGGTGCGCTCGCAGATATTCAATGCGAAGGATCGGGACAGGAGGCTGGGCGAACTGCGCCGCGACATCCTTCAGCGTTACCGGATGTTCGCACTGACTGAGCCGGAGGAGCGCAAGCAGTCCGTGATCGAGGACATCCTGTCCGACCGCGACGCCTACAACGCCGTGGCCGCCGAGCACAATGGAACCCCCATCACGGATTCATCGTTCAAGCGGGCCGCAAGCTCGCGCTATGGCACCAAGGCACCCAAGCCCTCCCGCCGCCCCCCCGCCGCCACCAAGCCCGCTGGCGCGTCAAGGCCAGCCAAGCCAGCCGGCGGGGCCAGCCTCGACCGTTTGCGCATGGGGGCCAAGAAGGCGTACAGGGCCTGGCGCACATCGCCTTACAACCGCCGCGGCGAGGCGCGGGCGGAGTTCGAGGCCGCGCTGGACGCCTACAATGCCGCCGCGCGGGGGGCCGGCCAGCGCCGGCTGACCGAGGCCGAGTTGGCGCAGTAGCCCCCCAGGGCAGGCCGGGACATGGGGGAAGGGGGCACCTGCGGTTGACGCCCGCCCCCTCTGTATGACCCTCCTGGTGGATATTCAGCGCCGCACCATGACGCCGGACGCCTACCCCGTCATAGGCGAATCCTGCCCCGTGACCGTCGAGGCGGCGGGGGATGAGGACATCCCATCCGGCGACCTGGTGGTCACGCTGCGGTTCGGGCCGGTTCTGCTGGAGGAGGTTACGCTGACCGACTTTGCCGGCACGCTTGACTTGACCGGGGACGACCCCGCCGACGTGTGGGAAGCCGCCGGCAACCCGTACAGCGCCGCTGGCACACTCTCGCTGGTGGACACGACGGCAGGAAGCCCGACGGTGTGGGCGACGGCTGAGACAACCATCCTCCGCAAGCCGTGGAGTGCATAGACCGTGGGCGACTACAGCAAGACAACCACCGTCTACGTCAATCCGCTGACCCGCGCGTGCCGCGTGAGCCGGGTTTTTGGCCTGCGCGAAATCTGGTCAATCACGGTCACGCTGTCTGACGGCAGCAGCTTCCCCTCCGGGACGTACCTCGTCCTGTTGATCTACAACAACCGCATCGTGGCGACGGCATCCAGCGTCACCCTGTCCGCAGGTTCCATCACCGGCAGCCTGTCATGCAACACGACGGAGGCCATCGACGCATTCTCCGACGCCGGCAACCCGCCGCAGTTGGAGGTGGAGTTTGTAGTCTGGCAGGCAGGGGCGGCGGCAACCCTGTGGGCGTATGACTCAACGCCGCTCATCTACGCGCCATATGACGGGCAGCCAGACCCCACGGATGCAGAGGTGGACTACGCCACCAGTCTTGAGCTTGAGACGGCCATTGCCGTACACGCCGTCCTGACAACCGGGATTCACGGCGTAGGATCGTCCACGGTTGCCAGCGTGGCCAACATCACGACGCACGCGGCGCTGGACACCGGGGTACATGGCGCCGGGGCCTCGACGCTGGCCACAGAGGCTGACATCGCTTCACACGCGGCCCTGACCACGGGTGTCCACGGCGTCGGGGCCGGCACCGTGGCGCACCTGGCCCACACGCACGCCGGAACGACCGAGGGCGTCAAGCTCTCCCAGGCCAACACGCACGACTCAGCGGACACCGACTCCGCCACATCCAGCCTGCATCACACCATCGGGACAAGCGCGACGCAGGCGGCGGCGGGAAACCATGCCCACTCGGGAACGTATGAACCGGCGGACGCCGCCATCCAGTCGCACATTACGGGAACCGGAAGTCCGCATACTGCCGCCGGGGTCGGGGCCGAACCCGCCGACGCCGCCATCCAGGCGCACATTACGGGCACCGGCAGTCCGCACACCGCCGCCGGGGTCGGGGCCGAGGCGGCCGGGGCCGTCAGCGCCCACGCCGGCCTGACCGACGGCACGGCTCACGGCGACAGCGGCCTGGCCGACCCGGCGGTCACGACGTTGACGATCGTGGCCGGCGCGACCTCGATTGCCGTCACGACCGCCGCCCGGCGGTTCTTCGCCGACTTGGGCAGTGCAACGACGCTGACGGTTTCGGCGGTCACCGGCCTGACTCACGGAGGGGAACCGGTCGTCGTGCGCTACCTGACCAGCGGGGCCGGCGTCACCTTCACCTGGCCCGGCAGCCCGCTGACCGTGGGCAACCCTCTAAGCGCCGCGGGCGAAGGCGAACTGACCCTGCAACTGTCGTCCACCGGCGTCCTCGAAGTGCGCTACTCTGCGGAGCTGTCGTGATGTCGCGCGCGGCCTCAACAACCCCATACCTCGGACGGCGCAGCGGGGGCGGGGCCCTGCCTTCCAACGTCGTCGCCGTTGACCAGTCCGCCACAGGTTCCGGCGACGGCACGTCATGGACAGACGCCTGCACGACGCTCACTGCCGCCTATGCCATCATTGTAGCGGCCTACCCGGCCCGCGATACCATCTGGTGTGCAAAGGATCAGACCCATACGGTGACCGGCCTACATCGCCCCGTCGGCCTCGGACTATATGGAGGATTCGATGGCGAGTTTCTGGCCGCCGACAGGACGTCAACATCGAGAACCACAATCACCAGGAATACGACAGGCGTATTGATAGACGTCAACAGCTCCAACTCCGCCTATTTAGGGGACACATTTGCGCTCGACCAACTGATACTGACTCGTAGCTCGGGAACCAATGATCTGGTGAACGTATTCGCCTTTTCGAAGGCCATAAGCGCGGTGCGGTGCGATCTCGACGGGAATGGTCTCGCCTTCTACGGATTCAGCGGGCTTGGGGCGCTGGCACTGACAGGCTGCACGCTGGCAGACATGGCCGTCGGCGGCATATACAAGACCGGCGCATCCGTTGCGGCGACCGCGTGCGTGTTCTCCGGCTGCCCAGGAAAGGCATCCGGCAACGGTGCGGCCAGCGCAATCGAGACCGATCAAGCCACATCAGTCACCTTGCGCGATTGCCTGATCCACGACTGCGCCAACATCAATACGGTGGACAACCAAGGGGCCATGATCCGCAACTCCCGTGGGGGCACGCATTTGCTGGTGAACTGCACCTTTGCCAACTGCACCAGGGTCGGTTCCAGAAATAGCATCTACGAACACTACTCCGCTGTCGGCGTCACCCTGCGAAACTGCCTCGTCTACCCGTGCGACACGCCGCTGTACAGCCTCGTCGTGGCAAACACCAACACGCTCGACGACGGCACAGACCCGAAGTTTGTCGGCGCGTCCGATTACCGGCTTCAGGCGTCGTCGCCTTGCATCAATGCAGGGAACAACTCGTATGTGACGACGAGTACAGACCTCGACGGTAACGCGCGCATTGTCGGTGCGGCGGTTGACCAAGGGGCCTATGAGTACCAGGGGTGATGTATGCAGATGAAGCACACGGCAGGACAAGCGGTATCCGGCCCGTGGCCCTCGAACCGCGTGCCGGCGGAGTTCCGGCGGCGGACGATTGACGGCCAGACCTACACCGTCAGCGGCGACCTGGCCAACCTCGACGCCGCGACGCTGGCCGGCATGGGCCTCAGCGAGTATGTCCCGCCCGATCCCGAGCCGGAGACCCTGGAGGCGGCGCAATCCCGCCGCCTGGCCGAGTTCCGCGCCGGGGCGGCACAGGCAATTGCGGCCAACGTGCCCTCGCCGTGGGACACCCTGCGCGCCGTGGCCACTGCTGAGTACGCCGCGTGGGTCGAGGACTACCTGGCCCTGGTCGCCGCGGAGCTGGCCAGGCTGGAGGCCGCCGTCGATGCCGCCGTCACAGTTGATGGCGTAAACGTGCTGGCAGCCGACTGGCCGGAGGTGGAAGCGTGAAAATCCATAAGCACACCGGGCCGAAATGGTCAGCCGCCCAGCGGGAGGCGAGGAAGGCCGCAGCCAAGACCGTCGCCGCAAAGCACGCATCGGCAAACTCGATCCCGGCGCTACGGGCGCTGGTGCAGCAACTCGCAAAGGCACTCGGCACACTGCCTACCGCGCCATGAGGCCGACAGCAACAGACAGGTTTTTGCGTCAACGCTGGGCCGACCCCGGCAAAACCAGGAGCGCACAAATGAGCATCAATGTGGGCAAGGATGGGCCGTGGTACACGTCGAAGCGCATGTGGAGCCTCGGCATCACGGGGCTGTGCATGGCCCTGCGCTGGGCGGGCGTGAAGGTTCCCTACACCAGCGAGGAACTGACCGCCATCATCTTCCCGGTCGCGGAGGCCGGCGGCGTTGCGCTGGCCGCCTGGTGGACGCTGCGGGCCGACCGCAAGCTGACCGGAATCCCCGGCGTCACCGCGGGCGACAGCGGGAAGCCGGACAACCTTGACGATCCGGGCCGGCACTTCAGCTATCTGTGGCTGGCAGTTCCGCTTCTGGCGCTGACGCTGGCGGGGTGCATGGGAACCATGCCGTACAGCGACCCGCGCACCGCGTACAAGACGGCAAACAGTCAGATTTTCCAGCCGGACGAGTTCAAGGTCGTGCTGAGCGTTCCGCCGGAATACAAGGGTACGGGGCCGCTGTTCGCGGTGTTCGCGCCAATCGGCACGACCGGGGCCGGAACCTATACGGGAAACTTCCAGGCCGACACCGCCGCCGACGTTGGCGTGCAGTCTGACTCTGCGCGCTCTACGCAGGCCCGCACCGGACAACAGACCGTCGGGGCAGGGCAGGGCGAGTCTACCGGCGGGCAGGTTGCGCCGGCTTACACTGAGACCAAGCCCACGACAATTGACCTGAACGCGACGGTTCCGGTGTCGGCGGCGCCCGGGTCGATTGCCACCGGGCCGCTGAACTCCCCGAGCGCGGGCAATACGAATCCCGCCGCAACGCCGGCCGCCGCGACGGTGCTGGTTCCCGACCCGGCCATTCCACTCGTCGTCGCCGCGGACGTGGCCGGCATGACGCCGGAAGCCAAGGCGGCGCTCAAAGCGGAGTTGCAAGACCACCTCGACCGGCTGAACGCCCAGCGCGCCGCCCTGAATTTGGCCAGCGAGCCGCAGAAGGTGGCACAGAACTTCCTCGACTGGCAGACCGTGACGGCACGCCTGCAACTGTTGGAGTAGCGCACAACGCCGGGCCGGCGGGTTCCCCTTCCCGCCAACCTCCTTCTGCCTGCCGGCCCGGCTTTGTCTTCCGCCATCAACGACAACGCCAGGATATAGCTATGAGCAACGTGTTGCTCGAAGAACTGCGCGCAAAGGCCAAGGCTCTGACCAACGGCGACCGCGGCAACGTGGACAGGCTAGGAGAAATCACCGCGTCCATGGCCGTCGTGCTATGCGACCTGGCCGAGCACGGTTGCGCCGTCCAGTGCCGCCCCCGCTTCGGCTGGCCCGCGGCTGTTACGGTCGTCGGCATTGTTGCCACGCTGGCGGGGCTGGCTCTAAAGCTTCTGGGGAACGCATGACGGCGAAAGCACGGCGGCCCGGCCACAGTCAGTTGCCCAGATCAGTCCGGGCATCGGGGGATGACCCCGTGGACGACCGGGCCGCCTCTCCGTGCGTCGCCATATTTCCGTGCGGCTTCTGCGGGGCGGAGTGTTTCGGCCAGCCACGGCGGCTGACCTACGCCGAGGGGGAATACTTCGGGGTGTTCTGTGGCCGCCAGTGCCTTCTGGACTGGCTGGCATTGGGGTTAGACGTGGGGGCGATTGCGGGGGTGAGCAAATGATAGACCGGGCCATTGTCGTTTCCGACCTTCACTGCGGTTGCCAGTACGGGCTATGTCCGGCGCGCGGCGTCCACCTCGACGGCGGGGGATGGTATCGGCCCAGCGATGGACAGCGTAAGTTGTGGGCACACTGGAGGGCGTTTGGCAAGTGGGCGTGCGGGGTGTGCGAGGGCAAGCCCTGCGCGCTGGTGGTCAACGGCGACAGTTTGGACGGGCGGCATCACGGGGCGACCACACAGGCGTCGCAGAACCTCACCGACCAGGCACGGATCGCACTGGAGTGCCTGGAGACGCTGAGGGACATGCTACCCGTGAGGGCGCTCTACGTCGTGCGGGGCACCGAGGCGCATGTCGGCCCGTCGGCGGAGAGTGAGGAGGCGCTGGCGACCGAGGCCGGCGCCAGGCCAGACCGCAACGGCAACTATGCGCGTAACGAATTATGGTTGAGGCTTGGGGCTTACCTTGCCCACTTCGCGCACGCGATAGGCGTAACCGGCAGCCAGGCTTACGAAACCACTGCTCTCTGCAAGGAGGCCGCGGAGACCAACGCCGACGCGGCCAGGTGGGGCTACCAGCCGCCGGACTGGATTGTGCGCAGTCATCGCCACCGGCACGCCGAGGTAAGGCTGCCGTCGCGCCACGTCCGGCAGACGGTCATCACGACGCCGGGCTGGCAAATGCGGTCGGGCTATGCCTACCGTGGGCTGTCTGGCCGCACGTCACTCCCGCAGTTCGGCGGCGTCGCCCTGATTGCCGGTTCAGCCGAGCCGTATTCGCGCGCGTGCGTCTATCCTGTAGAACGCGAACCCCCGGAGGTGTGCGAGTGAGCAAGCGGAAGGGCCGCAGGCTAGAGCCAATTCTGGAACGGGACATCCTCACCGCCGAGCAGCTTGCCGTACTGGAGGCGTGTGAGGAAGGGCACGTCCGGAGTTGGACGGAGGCGGAGGAAGAAGTCCTGCGCCGGTACTATCGCTCGCGCACGCTGCCGAGCCTGGTCAAAGCCTGGCCGACGCTGTTCGGCCACCCGCGCACCGCCAACTCGATACGGTTCCATGCACAGGGCATGGGACTAACCAAGACCGGCCCGCTATAAGGAAAAACCTTATAGTTGTCCGCCCACGGCCAACAACGCCGACCGGCGCGCGGCCAGCCCCTCAGCCTCAGTCGCAAGCGCGGCCATACGTTCGTTCCAGGCGCGGGCCATCGGCTTCTCGATTCGGACGCCGCCCCGCCGGCATCGTCAACGGCGTGCCGTATCGCCCCCCTGATTTCCGGTGTCAGTTCCATGGCCAGCCTACCTTTCGCTCGCTCGGCCTTCCGGCCCCGTAACTGGCTATACCATAGCACGTTACCAACAAAATACAAAAAAATGTTGCGGAAGCCCTTGCTTACCTCGTAACGGCGGGGTACAGTATTCCCATGAACGGGACGAACCAGACCGAAAAGCCACCCCTCAAGAGCCTTCGGATTTCAGCCGCAACCCACGGACTGATAGCGGGTTACTGCAAGGCATTGGGGCTGAAACTGAACCAGTATGCAGACCGGGTGTTGCGTGCGCACGCCGACGCCGGCTTTCCTGCGCCCGCGTGTTCCGTTACTCCGCAACGTAAAGGAAGGAGGCCACCATGCGCGTGACTGAGCGCGTCAAGCTGTCAGAGATTTTCCCCATCCAGACCAGGGCGGCCAACGACCCCGCGGTAATCAGCGAGTACGCCGAGGCGATGGAGGCGGGGACGGATTTCCCGCCCATATCCGTCGTATATGACGGCGAGCGGTACTGGATGTGGGACGGGCATCACCGGCTGGCGGCGGCGAGGCAGAGCGGGATGCAGGACATCCAGTGCGAAGTCAGCAAGGGCACCGAGGCCGAAGCCCGCTGGCTGGCGTGCAGTGCGAACCAGGCGCACGGCCTGCGGCGGAGCAACGCCGACAAGCGGCGCGCAGTGACGCTGGCCCTCGAACTGCACCCCGAGAAGAGCGACCGCGCCATCGCGGAGCACTGTGGGGTGGGGCATCCATTAGTTGCCGACGTGCGCGCCCAACTGGAAGATTCTTCCAGTTCAACCCCGCCCCCCCGCGTCGGCCTTGACGGCAAGACTCGGGCCGTGCCCGTCAAGCCCGCGCCGCCCGCCGAGGAATCCGGCCCGGTCGCCCCGGACGGCCTGGTGGACGAGTTGATCATATGGCTGGAGAAAGGCCACATCGACGCAAGCGAGGCGGAGATCCTGGCCGAGGAGCACGAGGCCGTCCAGATCGGCTGCTACGACTACATGGCCGCGCACCC
>JAGVUD010000135.1 GCA_019136435.1 Armatimonadota bacterium
ACCCAGAATCCGATCCAGTGCTGGTAGCTGGCGCTGGATGCGTAGCCGGCGGCACTCTGGCCCACCGACCCGTTCAGGCGGTAGGACGCCGATGCCATCTCGCCACCGCCGCCGCTCAGGACAGCCCAGTCAATGGCGAACTGAGCGCCCCATCCCGGCGATACGCCCGAAATCAGCGCCGCGGCCAGACAGAACAACAGTAAACGGCCAGACATAGTCATGCCTCCTTCACTGAGCTTTCTGCGCCTTGATGGCAAACGGAACGGAGCTGATGTAAGTGCGCGGCGAGAGCGTCTCGCCATTCACCGTTACCTGCAGCCAGATGTCCTTGGCCTCCAGAGCAGTCGTGGGCACGCCCGGGATGGCCGTCGTGAACAGGCCGCCCTTGGTGGTGACCGCCAGCGGATCTGACACCCAAAGGGCGGTTCCGCCCGTCTCGGCGGCGAAGAAGGCGAAGGTGAGGGTCTTCTGACCGTCCGCCACGGGGTTTCCGGCGCTGTCCGCCAGACGGCCCTGGTAGTTGAGGCTGTTGGCGGAACCGATCTCGTCCGGAACCTGGATCATCCCGTAGGGCTGGGTGAGAGTCCCGGCGCCCGAAGCTATGAACACAGAGCCTGACCAGCCCTGGTCGGTGTTTGTGTACTTGTAGATACCGGTGGCGCCAACCAGAAAGACATTGGACACGTCAATCTGAAGCATGGAGTTCACCCAGGTCGGCTGCCCGGACGTCTCCACGTAAGGGCCAGTCCAGCCGCCCTCGATATCCCAGCCCAGGTAGTAGCCGGTGTTCTCGCTCTCTGACCTTGCGCAACGGATTGCCTGTGCCCCACCGCCGAGATCAACGATCGCGATATCCACCAGATTTGGATTGTCAAGCACCTTTTTGTCGAATGACCCGTTGGCATTCCAACGCAGCACCTTGCCCGCCGCTGTCGAGCAGACCACGTACAGCCTGCCCGAAGCATCGAACGCCATGCCGCCCGGAGCCGGCACCATCTCCGCTCCGGAATCCAGTATGGTCTGCACTCCGCCCGGTGTAAGCTTGTTAACCCACCATGCGTTGTTGTCGCTTATGTACAGGTTTCCCGCCTGATCGAACGCCAGGCCGCCGATCCAGCCGTAGTCGCTCGTCCCGACATGCGCTTCGTATGCGCCCGATGCGCTCAGGCGCACGATGTAGCTGGATATCTGGTTCACGAAGCAGCCGACGTATATCTTGCCGTCGGCGCCTTTCGCTATCGCGGTTGGCGACAAAACATTCGCCGCCGAATCCGCGAACACGCTCTTGAACGATCCGTCGCTGCCGAAGCGCAGGACCTTGCCGTTGCCGTAGCTCAACACGAGGTAGTCGGCCGAAGCCTGCTGCGCGCCGATGACGGCGCCCAGAAGGGCAAAGGTGGCCAGCACCCCGAGTGTTCTTCTCAGAATTCTCATCTATGCTATCTCCTTCCTGACATCAGGAATGCAAACGAAACTGAAGAGTCCGGAAGCCTGTGTGTTCAGTTTCCCACCCCTCCAGCTATGGCGAGAGGAACCGACCCCAGATAGCGGCGGGGGGCTATGGTCTCGCCATTGACCTCGGTCTCCATCCAGACGTTGCGCGCCGAGAAAACGGCCGCCGGGACCTTTGATATCCGCGCGGCGAAGAGGCCGCCCTTGACGCTGGCACTGACCGCGGGGGACCCCCAGAGGGCCGTGCCGCCGCTCTGTACGTCGAAGAAGCGGACGACTATCTGGTAGGTGCCGTCCGCCACAGGCTGGCCCTGCGGGTTCGTCAGCCTGCCCTGATAGGTTATCGTGTTGCGGGAATCGGCCTGCAGCGGGCGGAATGCTATTCCGAACGGCCGCGCCAGGCCATGGCTGCCGCTTGCGATGACAAGCTGCTGCCCGACGACCTCGTCCCAACGATAGACGCCTTCCTCGCCGGTCACATACACCTGACCGGAGCCGGGCCTGAGCGCCAGGCCCGCCGGGGCGCTGATGCCTGGAAACGTGTAATAGCCTTTGTAGACCCCCGCGGACGTGTAGCGGATGACGGCGTTGTTCGGCTTGCTGATGGTAACCAGAACGTAGATGTCGCCCGCCTGATCGGTCACAACGTGGCTGGGATAAACGTTGAGGTTGTCCATGACAATCTGCGAGTCATAGCCACCGGAGGACGTGAACTTCAGAATCCGGCCCTGCGACTGCGGGGATACATCGTACATATCGCACGCCACAAGCAGCTTTCCATCCGGGCCGAAGCTTATGCCCGCCGGGCCGTCCATGCCCCCGCTCGAAGCAAAGGTTCCATCGTAGGCGCCACTGGCCAGCCACCGCACCACCTCGTCCGCTTCGTAGCTGCTGACATAGAGGTTGTTCGAGGCATCCAAGACCACGCCGAAGGGCTTTGTAAGGGAGAACTCGTAGTACTCCTGCTCAAAGACTCCGTCGCTCGCGTAGCGGCGCACGGCCGCCCGTCCGGCGCTCTCCACGCTCACATAGACTTTGCCGTTCGGCCCCACCGCGATGCCCAGCGGGCCTTTCAGCCCGGGATCCGCCGTGAAGGCCCCGAGATAATGTCCGTCGGGGTCAGTTCTCAGCACCTGGTTCGACGCGGAACTGACCACAAGCAACTCGTAGTCCTCAGCCGCCGCCAGGCAAGGGAAACCAGCCACGGTCGCCGCCGCTACGGCCAGCGCGAGGACTGCCTTCCATTTTACGAACATGCGAGAGTCTCCTTTCGAGGAAGAAGCGGCCGGAGGGCGGCAACCCCACCGACGGCAGCATCAGCAAGCCGTCAGAGGGTCCTGAGCCGCTGAACCGCTCCGAAGGAAGCCGGAACCTGGCTTGCGTCCGCGCGCCACCGGGGCCCGTCACGACAAACAGTCCGTCTCCTTTCTGACAGGATACCCCACACCCGGGCATCGCCGTAATACGATTTTCCATGCTTATCAGAAAAAAAGGGCTTTCGCGCGCGGCGGCGTGCCCGGCACAAGATCGAGCAGCCTCGTTCTGCTGAGATTTGGCACGAATTCGGGGGACAATGCGGGGAGCGCTGAAATGACCCGCGGACGGATGGTATGATAAGAACGAAGCCGCGCGACGCCGCGGATGCTGTTGGAGTTAGTGAATGCGCCTTACCTCACCATCCCGCCCAATCCGCTTCCGAATGAGGCTCTGTGCGTGGCAGACTGTGCTGGCTGCGCCTGTCAGCGGGCTGATGCTGGCCCTTGCCTCGCTCGCGGCCTGTTGCGGCACCCTTCCCGAGATCCCCGACGCCTGGACCGAGTTCGACACCCCCGCAGCGGCAGCCGCGGCTGGCTGGTCGGCGCTGCCGTCGGGAAATCCTTCGCTCTCGACGCCCAAACTGGACGCGTGGGCGGGAAACGCGGTGCAGGCGGCTGGCTGGAACGCCACGGCCGGCGGGGGGCTGAAGATCGCCCGCGCGTTCGGGCTGCCCGCCTACGGGGCGGGCAGCACACTGCAGTTCTATATGCGCGCGGAAGCGAACAACCCGGGTTCTTCCGGCACGGCGCCGGTGGTCTTGCGCGCCCGGTTTGCCGGCGGCAGCGTGTACAGAAACCTCGTCGTCTTCACAGCCGGCCCGAACCCGCTCTCGCTTCACCTGGTGGACATGGACATAAGCGCGGCAACGACATCCAGCGATCCCTGGACAACATGGAGAAAGGACGCGGACGGCGGCACGCTCACAAACGAAGCGTGGAGCAGCCTGCAGAGCATGGAGTGGACAGCGGACACGTGCAGCATGCCCGCCGACTTCATTCAGATTGACCGCCTCTCGTTCGATATGCAGAGCGGGACGGCCCGGCTGGGGGTCAAGGCGCTGAACGTCCCCAGCAGCAAGTACCTGATCGCTCACATGGAGCCTCAGGGCCTCGGCACGGGGACGATTTCGTGCACGCTGGAGGTGCTGGACTCCTTCGGTTCGGTGGTTCTGCGGCGAGAAGCGCCGATTCCGGCCAACCTGCCTCACGACGTGCGTGTAGACTATGGCGCTCTGCCGCAAGGCGCCTACATCATCCGGGGTTCGGCCAACCGGGCCGATCAACTGCTGGCCCAGGGGCAGGCGGCGTTCAACCATCTGGCGGATCCTCCCTGGATTTCGGCGAAGACGGGAGTAGATGCGAGCCGCGTCGTGAAGCCCTGGACGCCCATCACAACCGCGGACAGGCAGATCAGCACGTGGGGACGCACGATGACGTGGGGATCGAGCGTGTTCCCGGACAGCATCTCAAGCGCGGGAGAGGAGCTTCTGGCGGCGCCCATGCGCCTGAGCGCCGCCATCGGCGCCGAGACACAGACCATGCGGCTGAAGAGCTTCCGGTTCACGAAACAGACCGGCGCGCGGGTCGAGGCGGAGGCAGTCGGGGACATCTGCGATCTGGAGGCGATCACGAAGATTACCGCGGATTTTGACGGATTCGTCTGGTTCGAGATCAAACTGAAAGACCCGAAACGAGCGGTGGTTTTAGACTCGCTCAAGATTGAGGCTCCGATGCGCGCATCGCAGACGCGGCTCTTCCAGACCTTCCGGCCGTCCACCGAGGGCGCGGGGGCAATCGGTTCTTCGCCGATGCAGATCGGCTGGCCGGTGAACGACTGGGTGGCGAACTTCTATCACTGGTTCGGCAACGAGGACAGAGGGCTTGGATTCACCTACTCGACGCTCGAAATGTGGAAGCCGGCCGCGCTGACGAACTTCTGCACATTCGTGCCCGGATCGACGGCTTCGGTGTACCGGGCAAACCTCATCGAGTCGGCAACGCTGGCGGACGGTCTGAGGTTCGAGATGGGGATTCAGGCCACTCCCGTAAAGCCTCTGCCGCCGGACTATCACTCGATGGTTGCCGACCGGGCATTCGCCTGGCCGTCGTCGCTCGCGTGGCTGGCAATGCCGGGCAACATGGACATGATGGTGATCTGGAACACGGATGTGATGCAGGGCCTGAACGACCCGGAGCACCTTAACTCCGCCACGCTGACGAGCCGGGTGCAGACGTACCACGACCGGTCGGTTGCGGCGGTCGGCCCGGCGTCGTGCCCGCAGAAGATATCGCCGCCGATGACGCCATTCGATGACTACTTTCACGAGTGGCAGCGGCTCCCGGAGGACGTGCTGACGTGGGACGGAATATCTCAGTACGCCGACTGCTCCCAATCCACCAGCTACATTGACTTCCTCTCGTTCACGTGGCGCGACGTGATGCAGACCTACTCGCTGGACGGGTTCTATTTCGACGGGTGGCTGGGCGGCCAGTTCCATTGCCGGAATACCCATCACGGGTGCGGGTGGATAGACGCGGACGGAGCCGTACAGCCGACCGTGCCCGTGCTTGCCAGCCGCGAGGCAATGAAGCGGTTCGCGATCATGATGGAGGACACCGTCTCCAGCCCGTACACACCCCCTCTGGACGCCCCCGAGCGCCCCGGCTTCCCGAAGTACCACTACTGGGTGCACACGTGGGAGTTTGTTCCGCCGATCATAGGCTTCGCCACGGAGTGGCTGACGGGAGAGCAGCCGTACGGATGCCTGCTCTGGAATCCGGACGCGAGCTTCGCGCAGTGCTGGGGGCTCGACATGTACCGCGCGCGCTGCCTTTCGACTGCGTTCGGGGTGCCGAACTACATGTACAACGGCCTGCTGACCGAAGGAGGGGATCCCCCACCCGCAGAGAAGCAGACGTGGATGTCCTTCGCCTGGGCCCTTCCGCACGGTGTGCCGCAGGGCTGGCTCGTGAGCATGAACCAGACGGTGGTGAAGCAGATCTACAGCGTGCTGCGGGGTTTTGGAGTGCGCCGGGCGAGCTTCGTGCCCTGCTGGAGGGCAAACGGCTTCTTCGACTGGGTCTCGACGCCGGCCAGAGAAGACGTTTTCGCGACGTGGGAACGCAACGGGCGCATTCTGCTGGTGGTCTCGAATCTGCGAACGTTCAACGGCGGAGCGTCCTCGACGGTCAGGCTCCGCTGGAAGGGCTTCGCGAACCCGAGAGTGCGCAACATGCTTACCAACACCGACCTGACGCTCGTTGACAACACCCTCGAAGTGACGATTCCGCCGGAGCGTTTTGCTCTGATACGATTCCAGCCGTAGCAACCCTGTTCTTTGTAAACGCGGCAATTCTACAGTTTAGACAGGAAGCCGATTGACCGCCGCGCGAAGGCGGCCCTATACTGATCAGTGGGAGTATACCGCTGCATCTCGAGGCGGCACTCACCTTCGGCGCCAAAGTAGCCCGTGGCGTACCCCGGAGGGGCACTTTGCCCCCGGTCAACGGGGCACAGCACATCGGGTACGCATTTGCGACGAAACAGGCGCCGGCACACTACGAGAAGGAGAGAAAAGAAATGAGCAGACCAGGTTTCATCCTCCTGGCCCTCTGTGGGGCAGCAATGCTCCTCGGGTCAATGGCGGCTGACGCGGCCAGCGATTACCTCGTTGCCGATTACGGCAGCAACAGCGTGCTCCGCTACGACGCCTCTGGAGGTTTCGTGGGAGTGTTCGCGAGTGTCACCAAGCCGACCACCGTTTTCGGCGATGCCTCCGGCAATGTGTATGTCGGCTCGTATGGTTCGCCGACCACCAGTTCGCTCCTGCGCTACGACTCCGCGGGCAATCTGACCAAGACCTACACCACGACGAGCGGCTGGATTGCCGGAGTGATCGTGGATTCGAGCGGCACGGTGTACGCCAGCGACAACCAGAACAACGCGGTTCTGTGGTTCAAGCCGGATGACACTGCCGGTGTGCTTCCGCTGGGGACGCAGACGCTGACGACACCGGGCGGGCTTGCGCTGGACAGCCAGAACCAGCTCTATCTCGCGAGCAACGGTCATATTCTGCGCTGGGACGCGAGCCGCACTAACGTCACGTCCGTGGTGGGGAACCCGAACGTGAAAAGCGTCGCGATTGTTGACCTCGGAGGCGGCGCGGAAGCGATCCGCGCGGCGCGCAGCGACGGCCAGGCCGTGGGCTACTTCCTGGGCTGGGACATCAGCGGCGGCTGGACAGGGCCGTACGTGGAGACGCAGGGGGTTCCGCAGTGGCTGAACAGCATGCTCATCCCGGACCTGACGGTCCCGACGAGCTTCCTGATGGTTGGCTCGACGGGCATCATCAGCTATGACATCTCGGTTTACCCTTACGCCACCTCCACGCTGATCCCGATCGGCCTTGGCGGCCTTTCGGCGCCGTATGGCATCACTCAGCTCGTGCCCGAGCCGGGCAGCCTTATGGTCCTGGCCGGCGCTTGCGCCGGACTGGCCGGGCTGATCCGCCGCCGGCGCGTCTAGAAGACGTCCTGACGGGAGCCGGCCGGGGCCAGCCCCCGGCCGCCAATACGCGATACAGGGCAGGCTCCCGTAGCCTGCCCTTTCTCTTGCGTCCCCGTGCACGGCGGCACATGGACGCGTTTATACTCAGAGGAATAGACGATGCGATCGGCCACCTGTGGGCGTGCTCGTTCAACTCACGCGATTCCGAGTCAGGGTTGACCGTCCCCGCCATTGCCAGCTCGGGCGATGCCAGGGCGTGACAAAGCGGCCGATTTGAGCGTGAAAAGGACCGGAGAGGGCGAGATTCGAACTCGCGGTACGCTTGCGCGCACAACAGTTTTCGAGACTGCCTCCTTAAACCGCTCGGACACCTCTCCGCGAAGCAGAACTGCCGGCGAAAGCCTGAGCGCCCTCGGAGGGAATCGAACCCCCGACGCCCTCCTTAGGACGGAGGCGCTCTGTCCACTGAGCTACGAGGGCAATCGCTTACAGGCTGTCGCCGTGGATGGCGGCAAAACAAAAACGCGCCCGGAGGGATTTGAACCCCCGACTTCAAGGTCCGCAACCTTGCGCTCTATCCCCTGAGCTACGGGCGCGCGCATGCAGCACGAAAGTATAGCATTCCCGCCGCCGGGGTGTCAAACCGCGCCTGCTTAGGCTACGATTTGAGAAGTCCAAAACGGAGGTCAGTGTATGACAGCTTCTGAAAAGTACCGCGCGCGGGTGTCGAGCCTCATCGAAGAGATCGGGCGATCTCAGGCAGAGGCGATAGAGCGGGCAGCGCAGGCGACCGCCGACTGTCTGGCGCGCGACGGCATCATCTATCTGCTGGGCAGCGGGCATTCGCTGCTGCCGGCTTACGAGGTTCACAACCGCGCCGGGGGAATGGCGCCGGTGAACGTGATCCTCGACCCCGGCTTCGGACGCGCGGAGCGGGTGCCAGGCTACGCGCAGACACTCTTCGACAAGTACGATCCGGAGCGCGGCTCGGTGCTCGTCATCGTCTCGAACAGCGGGCGCAATCCGCTGCCCATCGAGATGGCGATACTCGGCAAAGAGCGGGAGATGACGGTCGTCGCGATCACTTCGCTTGCGCATTCGACCAGCGTGACGAGCCGCCACCCGTCCGGCAAGCGGCTTTTCGAGCTGGCGGACATCGTGATAGACAATCTGGGCGAACCCGGGGATGCCGCCATAGAGGTGGAAGGCGTCGCGGGGAAGATGGGCGCGACTTCGTCCATAGCCGCAATCACGGTCGTGAACTCGATTATGCTGGACGCGGCGCAGATTCTGGCTTTGCGCGGGCAGGCGGCGCCGGTGCTCATCAGCGCGAATCTGGACGGATCGGACGAGCACAACGCGCGGCTGTACGAACGCTACAAAGGCCGGGTCGCCTGGCTGTAGGCCGTGAACAGCACGGACGTGGGCAACTCACTGGAGATTCGATGATTGCACTGAAGCGGGCGCTGGACGACCCGTATCTCGTTCAGAGCTTTTCGGGGGTGCGGACGCGATTCGGCGACAGCGCGGAGATTGACGCGGACAAGCAGGCGCTGTCGTCGGCTTACGGCTACTACTACGGCCGGAGCCTGAACGGCGCGCCCGGGCGCGTGATTCTGGCCCGCGATCCCCGCATGTCCGGGCGCGCCCTGACGCAGGCTCTCGTGCGCGGCCTGATTGCGTCGGGGGCGCCGGAGATCGTGGATCTGGGCATCATCACGACCCCCCTGGCCCAGTCGGCGGTGCGCAGCTTCGGCGCGGCGGGCGGGATCATCGTCACCGGAAGCCACAATCCGCTCTGCGACAACGGCTGGAAGTTCCTGACACCGGCACGGGCGAGGCGCGCCGGTTCGGCGCCGGAGGGGGCACTGCTTGCGGCGGAGCATATGGAAGAGATCATCGGGCAGGTGGCGCGGGCGGCGGAGCACGGGGACGCGGAGATGGAAGCGGCACTGGAGCGTGTGACACCGCGAGACGCGTTCAGCGCGCTTCTGAAGAGCGGCTCGCGGCGCGCTCACAACTCGGCGGCGCAGGCGTACATCAAGACCATCGCCAACGACTGGCGGCTGGATGTCGAGGACGTGCGCGGCAGGCATCTGGGGCCGATTGTGCTGGACGCGAACGGCGGGGCGGCGAGCGGCCTGAACAGCGGTGTTCTGGAGGATCTGGGCGTTCGCGTTTACGAGATGAACGGCGAACTCAGCAGGCCGGCCCACCCCATTGACACGGACAGCGTTGATGAGGCAACGGGCGAGCACGTGCTGATGCGCGTCGCGAGGGCGGTGGAAGACTGCGGGGCGCTGTTCGGCATCGCCTTCGACTACGACGCCGACCGCGGCAACCTGGTGCTTCCTGGCAGCGCACAGGACTGCGTTGTTCCGCCGCAGAGCGTGAGCGCGCTCAATGTAGCTCTCTCGCTTGCCCGCTGGAAGGCGGCGGGGCGGCAGGCCCCCGAGACCTGGGTCGTGGCGTCGGATGCGACATCGAGGCGCGTGGAGCACATTGCGGCGGCTTTCGGCGCGCGGGTGGCGTGGGTGGAGACGGGCGAGGTGAACGTCGCAACGCGTATTCAGGAACTCTCGCTGAGCGGCGCCGAAGTCCCGGTGGGAGTTGAAGGCGCTAACGGCGGCACCATCTTCGCGGGGTCAACCTGCAGAGACGGCCTGCTGACCGGGCTGAGCTGCGCGCTGGCGGCGGCAGGCGAGGAAGCAGTCGGGGTGATGATGGAGACGCTGGGCTTCAGCACAGACGATGTCCGCGACGGCATTCAAGGCCTGATGGACTGCCTGCCTTGCTGGCATACCCGGAGCGCAAGGCTTCAGTTGAACCCCGCGCCGCACAGCGAAGTCAAAAGCATGCTGGAGCGGCGTTTCGAAAAACAGATCTGGCCGGTGATCGGGCACAGATACGATTCGTACAGGTTCGGCAACTACGAGGGCTCACGCGAGGTGACGGAGCGGACGGGCGATCATACGGGCGGCTGGCGCATCGAGTTGGAGCGCGACGGCGCGCGTCCGTTTGTGTTCGTGAGAGGATCGAGGACGGAGGCGGGCATCTGGCGCGTTATTGCCGACTCGCCGGACGCCGCCGAAGCGCGCGAGTTGATGGACGCGGCGACGCAGATGCTGGAGGCATCGGACGAGGTCGAAACGGGCAGTTGAGAGCGACAGGGAGACAAAGCAGATGAGATACCCGGTGGTGGCGTTGGTTGTTCTGTTTGCGCTTGCGGGGCCGCTTGCGGCCGCGGACCTGCAGCCCGCGGCGGGCGAGATTCTGGTGCGCGGGCTTGTCGCATCGGTGAGCGGGCAGGAGATGACGGTCACAGCGACGGCTGTCCGCGCCGCCGGGGCGGCGCAGGACACGATACTGAAGGAGCGCGTCGCGAAGCAGGTGCTCATCGCGGCGTCCACACAGATCCTGCTGAACACGGGCGCGGCGGGGTCGCGCGAGCAGCTCGTGCCAGGGGCCGAGGTGGCCGTGGCCGGCCCGAACAAGGGCAAGGGCGCGGCTCTTCCCGCGCGAGCGATTATGGTGTTCCTGCCCGACCGCGCTCCGGCCGGAGCGGGCCAGCCGGAGCCTGATGCTGTGCCCGCGGCGCCGGCGGGCGGCGCGGCAAGCACAACCAAGACGCCATCCGCCGCGTGGGCAAAATGGAACGACCCGGCAGGCTTCAGCTACGAGTACCCGAAAGACTGGACAGCATCGGCCACACCCGGAGCAAACCCGGTCAGCTTCGTGAAGGACGCGATGGTGCTCTCGGTGCGCAGGCTGCCGGTCGAGCAGGGCAACACCCCGCCATCGCGCGCGCTGACGGCTATGCAGGCGGCGAGCGCGGCGGGGGCGCGGCAGGGCTGGCAGGTGACGGAGACGCGCACGCGGATCGCGGGGCAGAACGGTTTCAAGCTCACCATGCGGGGGAAGATGACCGGGCAGCAGATAGCGCAACTGTTGGGAGCAAGGCCCGCCAGCGGCGCGGACGGCGCGGAGGGGATCATCAACATGATCTACGCGGGAACGCCGGTCAACACGGGGCGGGAAAGCTTCGCCCTCGAGATTGGCATAGCCTCTCCGGCAGCACAGTCGTATGTCGGCGCGGAAGTGCTTTCGCAGGTGCAGCGCTCGCTGACGCTCGGCGCGGCGGAGACGAAGGAGGCGCCGGGACACGTGACCCCGATGCGCGTTGCGAACACCGTGCAGATCGAGAACGCCATGCGGCAGATCGGCACGGCGATGCAGATGTTCTTCGTTGAGTATGACGACGTGGTTCCGCCGAACTGGACCGCCCTGGAGCCCTATCTTGGAGGAGCTTACCGCGAGAACATCCGCAACGGCTGGCCGAACTGGCAGGTGGGACCGATCCAGCTTCTGCAGCCGGGCAAGCGGCTGTCCGAGCTTGGCAATCCGGCGTCAACGCCTGTCGCGCGGGCGGATGGCCCGGGCTTCAGCGTCGTTCTTTACGCGGACGGGCACATTCAGAAGCAGATGCGGCGCTAGGCGGCGCGGGCGCTATTTCCCGCCAGCGCCCCCACCCTGCGGCGAGAACCGGCCCGGCTGAGCCTTCGTGAACTCGGGCGGCAGGCGGTCGAGGCGGATGTCGGCGCTGACGCGCTCGGCGATGTAGCTGATGATGGCGCCGTTCTTCCAGCCCGTGTTCGTGAACACGACCAGCACGAACGGCTTTCCGAGAGGAAGCTCCACAAAAGCCGCGTCGTGGTTCGTTTCGCTGGTCCAGCCGGCCTTTGACCACAGGCGGGAGAGCGGCGGAATGCCCGCGCCGATGCGGCGCGCCTGTATGTCCTTCGCGTTCCCCGGGCGGCGGCGCAGTGACGTGAGAATCTCGTCGCAAGCTTCCGCGGAGACGACTTTTCCCTTGCGTATGAGCCACAGCAGACGCGCGGTGTCGGCGGCGGTCATCGAGTTGCGGTTCTCGTATTTCGCGCCAAGGAACTGCGTGTCGCGGCCGTACGGCTCCACGTCCCAGGTCTTCTGGCAGGCGTTAATGCCGCTGAATCCGAGGTCTTCAAGATAATGGTTCACGGCATTTCTCTTTTCGGCGAATGCCTTGAGATCCTCGGGCGGCAGCTCGGGCCCGGATTCGGTGCCGGAGAGCCGGTCGAGGATGCGGTTGGTGGCGGCATTGGAACTGATGGCGAGCATGTCACGGAGGTCGCGCAGAGTGTCCCTGTCCCTCGGCAGCCGTTCTGACGCGAAGTCCTTCTCGAGGGCAACGGCGTAAGCAAGCTTGACGACGCTGGCCGGATAGAACGGCGTGTCGAGGTTCCAGCCGCCCATCACCGGGCGGGCGCCGTCGTCAATGATCAGCGCGACCGCCAGGTCTTTCGGACCGAGATCCAGATCGGGGAATCGCTTGAGAGCGGCGCGGGCTATGGACGTGACGCAGGCGGAGATTTGCGGGTCGGTTGATATGGAGCGCAGGGCAGCGCGGGTTTTTCCGGGCGAAACGGCCGTCTGAGCGCCGCCATCCGCGGCGCAGACGCACGATTGCGATGCCAGCAGAGCGGCCGCGGCAAGTCCGTATGAAGCGAATCTGAGATTCAAGGTGTGCCCTCCCCTGTTTGTGACTGTGACGGCAGTTTATCCCGGCTGCCGGGCGATATGCCAGAGGGCGCTGCAGGAGCCAGCCCCGGCCCCGCCTAAGGAATAGAGGCCGATGCCCGTCTTCGGGGAAACCCTGGCGGCGTCCGGCGGGTCGAATACCTCTGAAACGGGGACTTCAAGAGAACGCATGAACATACGCACATCAGGATTCCGGGCACTTCTTCTGGCCTGCTTCCTCTTCTGTTCGGCGGGAGCGCAGGGGGCGCCGCCGTTTGTGACCGACTATGCGGGGCTTACGCTCGGAGCGAGCGGGGACACGGCGGTGAAGGCGCTGGGCGAGCCGGCGGAGGTTTCGAGCGACTTCGCGCTGCCGCAGGAGGTCGCGCCGTCGGGGGCGGTGACCTACAAACTGGCGGACGACGCGAACGTGGTTGTGCTGGTGGGCAAAATAGCTCCGTTCGAGGCGAGAATCGTCCAGATAACGGTTGAGGGCAAGCCGTCGGCGAAGACGGCCTCTCTGAATGTGGGAGGAATCGGGCTCGGGGCGTCCGAGAAGGACCTGATCGCGAAGTTCGGCGAGCCCGAGCGCGAGATCGCGCGCGAGGGAGTGCCGTTCAAGACCATCGCCTACAACGATTCGAATGTCGTGTTCAGCCTCAACAACGGCGTGGTGGCAAGCATCAGCGTTCTGATGCGCAACGAGATGATGGCCGACAGCCTCGTTAAGAACAGCAAGATCAAGGAGGAGGAAGCCTGGGCGAAGATCGGCGAGATGAGGGTGCGCGGCCGCCAGATTGAACTTGCGCGCCAGGCGTATGTGAAGGCTCTGGAATTGAACCCGAAATCGGTGGACTCCAACATCCGGCTCGGCGGCATCTACTTCATCCGGAACGAAGCGGACAAGGCGGAGAAGCACTTCAAAGCCGCTCTCGAACTGGAGCCGGGCAACGCCGTCGCGACCTACAACCTTGCGCGGGTGGCGGTGCGCAAGAAGGACATGAAAGAGGGCCGGCGCCTGCTGACGCGCGCGATAACGCTGGACCCGGCGAACGCCGCCGCCCACAACGAACTGGGTCTTCTGGATGAGACCGAGAAGAAGCCGGCGGACGCGGAGAAGCACTTCCGGCGGGCGGCCGAGCTTGCGCCTAACGCCTCGGAGCCGCGCCAGAACCTGGGCCGCCTGATGCTGGCGAAGGGCGACAAACTTAAGGCGATCGACGAATACAGCCAGGCGCTGGTTCTGGAACTCAGAAGCGACCTGCCGAACGACGCGGTCGTGAAGGCGCTTCGTGAGGCACTTCAGAAGCTGCGCGCGGAGACAGGGACGCAGCCGTCGAGTTCGGCGTCATCGGCCCCGGCCTCTGGCAGCAAGCCCTGATTCGCGGCTGCCGCCAGAGGCGGTGAGCTTGATTGCTACGGGCCTTTGAGATCTCCGGAGAGGCCCACCACTTTGACTTCGACGGGAACCGTCTTGCCCGCGTTCGCCACGGCAAGGCGGGCGGCCTGGGCGAGTCCGGAGCAGCAGGGCACTTCCATGATGGCGACAGTGATGGACTGAATGTCGTTGGCGGCAACGATGGCCGTCAGCTTGTCGAGATAGGCCCGGATATCGTCGAACTTCGGGCATCCGATAACGACCGCGCGATCCTTCATGAAGTCGGCGTGCATGCTTCCGTATGCGAACGCGGCGCAGTCGGCTGCCACCAGCAGGTGCGCGTTAGCGAAGTAGGGCGCGTTCGGGCTGACGAGGTTGATCTTGACCGGCCACTGCCGAAGCTCGCTCGCGGAGGAGACCTGCCTGGCATCCGCCTCGCCTCCGGCTGTCCTGAGGTCCATCATCCGCGACCCGGGACAGGAACCGCCGAAGTGCGGCGCCACCTGCGGCGCGGCGTGTTTGTGCGCGTGCTCGTCCGTGCTGAGGCCGAGGCTGCCCAGCCTCTCCTTTACCGCCTCCTCATCGAAGGCCTGCGCCGGGCGCTCCTCGATGGATATCGCTCCCCGCGGGCATTCGCCCAGGCAAGCTCCGAGGCCGTCGCAGTAGACTTCGGAAACAAGCCGCGCCTTGCCGTCCACCAGCGCGAGCGCGCCTTCCGCGCAGCCGGGGATGCACAGCCCGCACCCGTCGCACTTCTCTTCGTCAATCTTGATGATCTTGCGTGCCGCTAATGCCATTGTTGCTCCTGTTGCCTGCGAGAGTTCTGTTTCTGTCAGCGCTATTCTGACCCGGAAGCGGGCTGAATTCCTTGACGCAGGTCAAGACCGCCGAATTCGAGGGGCTTTTTTGGGCAGCCGGGCGCCCGGGGGCACGTCAGGAGCTAGACCATGTTCTCGCACGGGTCAGGGCCGCGCCCCTCAAGACGGTCGAGCACGAGGTACGTGCAATGGACGATGCTCCCGCCGGGAGGAAACGGAACGTCTTCCCATCCGAAGAGGCCGCGGAATGTGTGATAGGCAGGCGAGTGCGGAAGCGGAAAGTCGTCAAAGACCTTCTTCCAGCCGCGGAACAGGTCGAATGCCGCCTGCTCGGGCAAAACGTCGAAGTCCCAAGCGGCGCAGACGCGCTCGACGTAATCCGCCCGGTCCAGCTCAGTATCGAGCGTCTCGGGCGGCTCTGTGTCGGGATACACGCTCTGGTCAATGTAAGGCTTCTGCATAGGCATCCCGCTGCCCATTACACCTCCCGCCGCCGGGCTACTGCGCGCCCCGGCTGATTTCGCCGGTGAGGCGGAGGATCTCGCCGGCCTTCTCGTCGGCGAGGCGCTCGGAAAGGCCCACCCAGTAGCGCGCCGGGTTGCGAAGCCGCCGAAGCTCGGGGTGCAGGGCGTTGATCTGCGCGGCGGCGAAATCGCGGATCTCGCGCACGCCGCGCGGCGGATCGGTGCGCCGGCCGTCCTTCATCGCCGGAACAAGCAGGCCCTCGCGGCGCGCGCCGCCCGGGATGCGCAGCACACGGGCGTGCTCGATGCGGTCGCGGCTGAGAACGTCGGAGGTTGCGGGCGGCTCCTCGTCCTGCGCGAAGAGCACGTCTCCGGCGGGGCAGCCATCCGGTTCGTAAAACCGCACAGGGCACTTGACGCCCGGGTCGGTCGTCTTCTCAGGATTCGACGATATCTTCACCTTGCCCACGAGTTGCCCGTCGCGCTCGAAGGCAGCCATCTTGTAGACGCCGCCGAGAGCCGGCTCAGAACCGCCGGTAATCAGCTCGGTCCCGACCCCCCACCCATTGATCTTCGCGCCCTGATGCTTGAGATCGGCGATCAGATACTCGTTGAGCGAGTTGGACGCGATGATGACCGGGTTGAGGAATCCGGCCGCTTCGAGCCGCTCGTGCGCGAGTTTGGAGAGATAGGCGAGGTCGCCGGAGTCGAGCCGGATGCTGGCCTCGCCGCCCCACCCCCGCGCCCTGGCCTCGCTGAAAGCCGCCACCGCGTTCTCGATGCCGCTCGTCTCGGTGTCGTACGTATCCAGAAGCAGCGTTGGCAGCGACGGGAAGCAGCGGATGTAATCCGCGAACGCCTGCTTCTCATCTTCGTAAGACATGATCCACGAATGCGCCATGGTGCCCCGGACGGGTATCCCGTAGAGTTTCCCGGCAAGCACGTTGGACGTCGCGGAACATCCGCCGATGAAGGCAGCCCGCGAGCCACTCACCCCGCCATCGGGCCCCTGCGCGCGGCGCAGCCCGAACTCCATGACGGGGTCGCCCTCCGCCGCGAAGCAGACACGGGCGGCTTTGGTGGCGACGAGCGTCTGGTAGTTGAGGCGGTTGAGCAGGATGGTCTCGACGAGCTGAGCTTCGGGAAGCAGTCCCCGGACGCGAACTACGGGCTCGTGCGGGAAGACAGCAGAGCCCTCGCGCGCGGCCCAGATGTCGCCGCTGAACCTGAAACCCGCGAGATACGAGAGAAACTCGTCGTCGAACACGCCGAGCGAGCGCAGCCAGTCAATGGTCTCCCTGTCGAAGCGGAGGCTTTCGAGATCGCCCAGCAGATCCTCGAGCCCGGCAAACAC
>JAGVUD010000522.1 GCA_019136435.1 Armatimonadota bacterium
GAATCCTTGCCCGGGAGGTGTTTACTATTCCCGGAAAGCTGACGGTAGAGGCAGGTGACGAGTGGCAGGTGATGAAAGACGGGGTGTGACCGACGGACGCCAGCACAGGCGCTTCCTCCCGGACCCGGCGTTGAAGCCTCAGTCACTCTGCAACGGGGTGCCGTCTTGAGCGCGCGGGCAGAGCAGGCCGCGCTCATTATGGCGGCCGGCAAGAGCACCCGCATGAAGAGCCGGCTGCCGAAGGCTGTCCACCGCATGTGCGGGCGGCCGATGGCGCGCCACATCATCGAGTCCTGCCGGGAGGCCGGGGTCGAGCGCATCGTCGTGGTGATTGGGCACGAGGCGGACGCTGTCCGGGAAGCGCTCGGCAGCGACGTCGAATATGCGGTCCAGACCGAGCAGCTTGGCACCGGGCATGCCGTCCGCAGCGCCGGGCATCTGCTGGCCGATCACGAAGGGCCGCTCGCGGTGCTTCCCGCCGATACCCCTCTCATCCGGCCGGAGTCCCTTGCCGCCATCATGCAGCGCTGCTCCCAGAATGGCGCGGCCGCTACCCTGCTGACGGCGAGGCTCGATGAGCCGGCCGCTTACGGCCGTGTCGTCCGCGACGATAGCGGGCAGGTCGTCCGCATCACCGAGGCGAAGGACGCCCCGCCCGGGATTCTGGCGATTGACGAGATCTGCACCAGCATCTACGCCTTCAACGCCGGCGACCTGTTTCCCGCGCTCGAGCAGCTCTCGCCCGAGAACCGGCAGAAGGAGTACTACCTCACGGATGTTGTCGCGATCCTCGCCGCTCAGGGCAGGCGCGTGGATGCCATCGTCAGCGACGATTACCGCGAGTGCCTGGGAATCAACACCCGCGTCGAGCTTGCCGAGGCCACGGCCATACTCAGACATCGCATTGTGCGCGCGCACATGCTCGCGGGGGTCACGATGATAGACCCGGCCGCGGTGTACATAGACGTGGATGTCGAGATCGGCGCGGACACAGTGCTGTATCCGGGCGTCATCATCGAGGGCCGCACACGCATCGGGGGCGATTGCGAAATCGGCCCGAACAGCCGCATCGTCGCCAGCGATATCGGCGAGGGCGTCCGGATTGACAACTCGTGCGTTGTCGAGTCCACAATCGGGCCGAACTCATCAGTGGGGCCGTACTCCCGCCTGCGCCCCGGCTCGCGCATCGGATGCGATGTGCGCATCGGCGACTTCGTCGAGATCAAGAACAGCACCGTCGGCGACGGCGTGTCGCTGGCGCATATGACCTACATCGGCGATGCCGAGATAGGGGAGGGCACCAACGTCGGAGCGGGCACGATAACCTGCAACTACGACGGAAAGCGCAAGCACCGCACCACAATCGGAAGCGGCGCGTTTGTCGGCAGCCATACCACCCTGAACGCGCCGGTAACGGTCGGCGACGGCGCGTTCATCGGGTCGGGGTCGGTTATCACGAAGGATGTTCCCGCGGATGCGCTGGGGGTTGCGCGGTCTCAGCAGGTGACGCGGGAGGGATGGGCGAAGCGGCGCAGAGAGGCTCCTCAGGAGTAAAGGACGGCAGCTATGGATCTTTCAACGCTCAGGGTTTTTTCAGGCAATTCGAACCCCCGGCTGGCGGCGGATATCGCCGCCAATCTGGGGGTGGCGTCAGGGAAGATGCTTGTCACCCGGTTTGCGGATGGTGAGATCCGTGTGAAGGTGGAGGAGAGCGTACGGGGGATGGACGTGTTCATCGTCCAGCCCACCTGCTGCCCCATCAACGAAGCGATCATGGAACTCATGATCATTCTGGACGCCTTCCGCCGCGCTTCCGCCCGCCGCATTACCGTCGTAATCCCCTACTACGGCTACGCACGTCAGGACAAGAAACTGGGGCCCCGCGAACCCGTGACCGCGCGGCTCATCGCGAACATGATCACGCTCGCGGGCGCATCGCGCGTGCTCACTCTCGACCTGCACGCAGGCCAGATTCAGGGGTTCTTCGACCTGCCCGTTGACCACCTTGTGGCCGCGCCGCTCATCGCGAGGTGGGTGGAGCAGAATATTCGCCCGAACGGGCCGCTGTGTGTCGTTTCGCCGGATGTCGGAGGGGTGGCGAGGGCCCGAGCGTTCGCGGAGCTGCTCGGAGCCCCCATCAGCATCATCGCAAAGCGCCGCCCCGAGCCCAACAAGTGCGAGGTGAAAGAGATCATCGGCGACGTCGCCGGCCGCGTCTGCGTTATGATTGACGACATCATTGACACCGCCGGCTCCATCACGTCCGGAGCGCAGGCAATCCGCGATCGCGGCGCCACGGCTGTTTACGCCTGCTGCACGCACCCGGTTCTCTCCGACGACGCCCTGGCGCGTCTCGAGAACAGCGTCATCGAGAAGGTGGTCGTCACGGACACAATTCCGCTGCCGCCTGGCTGTGACAGCACCAAGATCGAAGTGCTTTCCGTCGCTCCTCTCCTCGCCGCCGCCATTCGCCGCATTCACGACGACCGGTCGGTGAGCGAGCTGTTCCAGAACTTCGAGATGGTGTCCGAGCACCAGTGGTAATCGTCGGCCTGGGAAACCCCGGGCTGCGCTATGGGGGCACGCGGCACAATGTGGGGTTCATGGCGCTCGACCTGTTTGCCTCCCGCACGCATGCCAGAGTGCGGCGGCGATGGTGCCGGTCGCTTGTTGGCGATGCCCGCATCAGCGGGCGGGAGTTCATACTGGCGAAGCCCCAAACCTTCATGAACGCTTCCGGCGAGGCCGTCCGCGAGATTCTGATGCGTTCGAAAACCGGCCCGCCGGACCTCCTTGTGATCTGCGATGATGTGAATCTGCCGCTCGGGACCATTCGCCTGCGCCCGCGCGGAAGCGCCGGAGGGCACCATGGGCTGGAGTCCATCATCCACTGCCTGCACTCGTCCGATTTCGCCCGCCTGCGCATCGGCATCGGCGAGGGCCGCAACGGCCGCGACGTCATCCCGCACGTGCTCGGCCGCTTTCACAAGAGCGAGCAGAAGCGGGTGGACGAGGTGCTCGCGAGGTCGGTAGACTGTGTCGAGCTTCTCATCAGCGACGGCATCGAAGCGGCGATGAACGCTTTCAACTGATCGTAGTCAAATGGCGCGTATCTCCATCTGCGCCCACGGGTGCAAGGTCAACCAGTACGAAGCTGAACAGGCCGCCGCGAAGGCCGCGGCGGCCGGGCATGTGCTCGTCGAGTTCGGGCAGCCCGCGGAGGTGCAGGTGGTGCATACGTGCGCTGTTACGGCGGCGGCCGTGCGCGACGGGCGGCAGGCGCTGCGCCGCGCGCGCAGGCTGAACCCCTCGGGGCGCGTTGTCGCGACCGGGTGCGCCGCGAAGACCGATTCCGCCAGCCTTGCTTCCGTGCCCGGCATCGAGCTGACGGGTGACCTTGACGCAGTCCTTCCCTCGGAGTGCGCGGGCAAGTGCAGGTCCTGCGGGACCGGTCTGGCCCACCGGACCCGCGCGCTGCTCAAAATTCAGGACGGCTGCCGCTTCCGCTGCGCGTACTGCATCATTCCGAACGCCCGGCCGGTCGAGTCGAGCAGACCTGTCGAGGACGTCCTTGAGGAGGCGCGGCGGTTGGCCGAGCGCGGTCACAAAGAAATTGTCCTGACCGGGGTTCGCATCACGGGGTATCGCCCGGATGGCGAGGGCAGGGGCGGCCTGACTGAACTCGTCCGCAGGCTGGGAGAGGTGCCGGGGCTCGCCCGCGTGCGCCTCACGTCGCTGCACCCGGCCGAAACCACCCCCGATCTCCTGCGCGCCATCGCCGCTTCTCCGAATGCCTGCCCGCATTTGCACCTGTCTCTACAGAGCGGGGACGACGGTGTGCTGAAAGCGATGAGGCGGGGCTACACCGTGCAGCGCTTCGCGGAGGTTGTGGCCGAAGCCCGCGCGCTCGTTCCGGACGTCGCAATCACGACGGATGTCATCTCGGGGTTTCCCGGCGAGACGGACGAGGCGTTTCAGAACACGCTCGACTTTCTCCGGACAGTCCGGTTCAGCCGCGCTCACTGCTTCACGTTCTCGCCGAGGCCGGGCACCGCTGCCGCCGCCATGCCCGGGCAGGTGCCCGTGAAACTTGCGCGCGAGCGCACGAAGCAGCTCATCCGCGCCGCCGCCGAAACCGCCCTCGAATACCGCTCGGCGATGGCCGGCCAGACAGACTCCGTGCTTGTTGAGCAGGAGAAGTCGCCCGGCCGGATGTTCGGACACACCGGCAGATATGTCGAGGTCGAGTTCGCGGGAGACGCCGCTCTTGCGGGCACTCTGGTGGACGTCCGGATCACCGGCGTCACCGAGACGGGCCTGGTGGGAGAACTCGAAGGCTTCAACGAAAGGGAACTAACAGATGTCTGACTGCATCTTCTGCAAGATCGCGTCGGGAGAGATCAATGCGAGCATCGTCTATCAGGACGATGAGGTCGTTGCGTTCAACGATCTCAACCCGCAGGCGCCCACGCACGTTCTAGTGATTCCGCGAAAGCATGTGTCCCGGATATCCGAACTCGAAGAAGCGGACGCCGCCCTTGCCGGGCGCCTCATCCTGACAGCCAACCAGATCGTGCGCGACCTGGGCCTCGTGGAGGCGGGCTACAGGCTGGTGCTGAACTGCAACGAGGGCGCCGGGCAGTCGGTCTGGCACGTGCATCTTCACCTGCTCGGCGGGCGGACATTCGGCTGGCCGCCGGGATAGCCGGCCTGTCGTGCTATAATGCCGCGCGGTTTTACCCCTCGCCCGGAGCGGGCCGGCGCACTGGCGCCGCCTTGCGCCGTTCGCGCGTACCGGCCCGGCGAACCGCAGCCCGAACTAATGAGAGGTCTTCCGATTTATGACGCCCACCACCCCTGTTGACGTGAAAGACGAGCGCGCTCCCGCCGCCCGGCGCAGGTTTCCGCTTCTGCTGCGCGCCTTCGAGCCCGCGCCTGCCGCCGAGACAATCCTGCAGGACCCGGAGGAGATCAGCGCGCAGTACCGCGCATGGCAGCGGCGTGTCCTCTTCTCCACCATCGTCGGCTACTCGGCCTTCTACTTCGTGCGAAAGAACCTCAGCGTCGCCATGCCCGGGCTGCAGACGGATCTGGGCATCAGCAAGGGCGATCTCGGGCTGTTCCTCACTCTTCACGGCGTGCTGTACGGCGTGTCCAAGTTCGCAAACGGTTTTCTCGGCGACCGCACAAACGCCCGCGTCTTTATGGCGGCCGGGCTTGTCCTCTCCGCAATCGCCAACGTCTTCTTCGGCCTCAGTTCGGCTGTGGTTACGCTCGGTCTCATCTGGATGCTCAACGGCTGGGTGCAGGGGATGGGGTTTCCCCCGTGCGCGCGGCTGATGGCCCACTGGTTCTCGCCCAAAGAGCTTGCCACCAAGTTCTCAATCTGGAACACGTCCCACTCCATCGGGGCGTCACTGGTGGTTGTGCTGTGCGGGTATCTCGCGACGATAGACTGGCGGCTCTGTTTCTACGTGCCTGCGGGCATTGCGGTGGTGTGCGCGGTGTTTCTGCTCGCAACGCTGCCCGATACGCCGCCGTCGGTCGGGCTCCCGGAAGTCGAGGGCACCGAGCACGCGCCGGACTCCGCCGGGCTGTTCTCCCCGGTGCTGCTGCGGCAGGTGTTCACCAACCCGTATATCTGGCTGATGAGCATGGCAAGCTTCTGCCTCTACACCATTCGCAGCGTGGTGCTGGACTGGGGCCCGACTTTTCTTACCGAGATGAAGCATATGGAGCTTTCCGACGCGGGCTGGCTTGTCGGGGCATTCGAGATCTCGGGAGTCGTGGGCATGCTTCTGAGCGGGTGGCTCACCGACCGGGTGTTCGGCGGACGCGGCGCGCGGTTGTGCGTGTTCTCGATGGCGCTCGCGGGCGTGTCCGTGCTTCTCTTCTGGAAGCTGCCGACGCACTCGATGCTCATCAACGGCGCGCTGCTGTGCCTGACGGGCTTCTTCATCTATGGCCCGCAGGCTCTGGTGGGCATTCTGGTGGCGAATCTCGCCACCAAGCGCCTTGCGGCGACGGCCATCGGGTTCAGCAGCCTGTTCTCGTACGCCAGTACGCTGGTGTCGGGGTACGGCCTGGGCAACCTTGTGGACGCGCGCGGCTGGAACGCGGGGTTCGCCGGCATGCTGGGGTTCTGCGCGGCCAGCTCGTTGTTCTTCCTGCTCTGCTGGCGGGCAAGGCCGCACGGCTACGACACCTGCTGACGGCATCTGGCTGGAGCGATAGGGGCGCGCACCATGGTTCCGCCTGAAGCGTCGTGTACGCTACAATACGCGCGGTCGCGCCAGCGAGCGCGATATGGAGGTATCGCTTTGACACGACCCGGATTGTTCGCCATTTCCGCCTTTGCTCTGTTGCTCGTGTGCGCCGGTGGGGCGCAGGCAGCCGAGCGCTTCGATTTCCCGGATGTCGGCCCCTATCAGGTGCTGCGATGCGATTTTCACATGCACACCATCATCTCGGACGGCAGGCTGACGGGGCGCGAGCGCGTTGAGGAGTCGAAGAAGCTCGGCTACGACGTCATCGCCATCACCGACCACGGCCAGCTTCTCGCCTACCGCTCAGCAAAGTACGTCGGTGACCAGATCGGCGTGCTGGTGATAAGAGGGCTCGAGAGCGGAGTCAGAAGCAAGGAGCACTACGTCGTGCTGGGAATCGACAGCGCATACAAGCCGCGCGACTCTCACCGCTGGGCAGAGTCAAAGGGTGAGGAGACGGTCTTCTATCAGGAGCAGATGGCCGAAGTCGCCCGCCGCGGCGGTCTGATCATCTGGGCGCATCCGCATGTCGGCTTCCGCGATCCCAGCCTCTGGGGCATGAAGCAGGGCATAATACAGGGGATAGAACTCAAGAACGACGTTGTCGGCGAGGGCTGGAATACGAAGAAGAGCCACGGCTCGAACTGGTATCCGGACGCTTTCGGGTGGGCGATGGAGCACAACCTTGCGATGCTTGCCTGCACGGATGCCCATGGGAGCCGCTCGGACCAGCCGGCTGTTTCCCTGGTGCTGGCCCAGGAGCGCTCGGAGAAGGGCGTCATGGATGCCATACGCGCCCGGCGGACGGCTGCCTGGTTCGACGGCATGCTCTGGGGCCGCAAAGAGCTTCTCGGGCAACTCGTGGGGGCGATGGTGCGGGGCGAGGCCGCCGGAGGAACCCTCAAGCTCACAAACCTGGGGCCTGTGCCGCTGAGGGGTGTCGCCGGCGGCGGGCCGGGCGAGGCCTTCGAGCTGCCGCCGTATCAGAGCGTGTCCGTCGCCGCCAGCGCGGGCAACACGGCCGTTCGCTGGGAGAACGTCTGGACAGGCCTTACCGAGAACCTGACGAGCGAGTACGGCCCGGCCAGGAAGCGGTAGGGACCAAGCGGGGCTCAGGGCTGGCGGCTAGAGATCTTCGGATATCTCCACGGCCGACGTGCCGTACGTCTTCAGCCGCCCGCCGGTCCGTTTGAGCCAGACCTGGCTCAGCAGCTCGAACCGGTCGCCCTCCTGCACGTCGCAGTAGCGGAACTCATCGCCCTGCCTGAATCCCGACGCCGAGTCGATCTGAAGAGTGAGTTCCGTCGTCCCGAACACCGCGTGGCGAATCCGGGCGGACGCGCCGCCCGCGGATGCTATCAGCTTGCCGTTGAAGAAGCCCGGCTCGGCGCCGCGCGTAAGCGGACGGGCGTATTCGTGCGGGATTCCGCTCACAATCGTGCGCTCGTCGCGTACGCTCGAAACGATGCCCCGCCCCAGTGTCAGGCGGCTCTCGAGATGCACGGTGCAGCCCGTACCGGCCTTCTCGACGCTGGCAATCCGGTACGGCGTGCTCCGCGTGTAGCGAGGGTTCCAGAACGCGATGATCTGGCCCTTCAGTGCCTCGCCCGCCGGAAGCGGGGCGCTGAGCGTGACCGTGTTCTTCTCGTAATCGAGGGCCGTGACCCGGCCGCGCCAGGAGGCCTCCTCCGGCTTCACGCTCACGCCGAATGCCCGGAGCCCGCGCGCGCCGATCATCGCGAGCGACTGCGCCTTGCCGCCCTTCACCCGCGCATGCACGAAGCGCCCGGCCGCCGACCCGCCCTCCCAGCTTCGCTCGATCTCGTCTCCGCTGGAGTAGACGAAGTCCACCGCGCCGTCCGAGCGCCTGATCTTCAGCGCCACCGCGGGGATATCGCCCTCCGGCCCGGACAGGGGGATTCGCTCGATGGACTCGACCGCCGGTTTGCCGCCTGACGGCTCGATGACAGCCGCGAACTCGCTTTCGAGATTCTCGCCCTTGCGGCGCTCGATGACGTAGCGCGCCTGCGGGTGATACGGATAGATGCCGGGCGCGACGGCGGTTATTACCTCGGTATCGGGCAGCGGCGCCGAGAGGAAACGGACGGAGGCATTCGGGGCGATCTCGTAAGCAGCGCTCCAGTTCGCGTCCGGCTGCCCGTGCCGGGGGCGGCAGAGGAAGCCGTAGCCGTTTCCGGGCGGCGGCGCCCAGTAGGGCTTGTTCGGGTAGCCGTCCATGTCGCCATCGTTGAGCTGCTTTTCGCCCCACGCGATGTCCGCGCCGGCGAGCGAGCCCGGCTGCTCCTCGCCGAGCCGTACCCCGTCGAATGCGGCCTCCGCCGAGGGCGCGTGAAAAAGATAGTCGTGCTGCTTGCCACCCCTCACCCGGAAGATATCGATCAGATACGAGCCGCCCGGCCCGGATATGAGGGCGTTGGTGCGGCGGTAGAGCGACACACCCCGGCCTGCATAGCTGATCTCAGAGGATGCCTCGATGGCCTTGACATCCGGCGTGTCGGCGAGGAGATGCAGGCTTCCGCCCGAGCCCGATCCGGCGCTGTACTGAGACGACTCGTCCACCACGACCAGATTGTGGCTGGCGGTCTGCCGCGACCAGCCGACCTGCGTGTGTGTGCTGCCCAGCCCGTAGCCGAGATCGTAGGTCAGTTCGCGGCCGCGCGCGAAGTAGTTGATGTTGAGGTCGTCAAGATGCCCGTGTACGAGCGATGGCCCGAACCGGATTAGCAGCGCCTGCGCGTCCTTGCCCTCTCCCGTGCGCAGAATGCCGATGCCCTTCTGGCCCAACATGTGGCAGCCTGTCACCGCGCGTTCCACGTTGCCCGGCAGCCGGGCGGGCCCGTCCGGCGCCGCCTCGGTGTGGAACAGCGCCCAGCGCCTGTCCATCAGGTTCGCGCGCTCTGCGTTGATGTCTCCCCGGGCGGCCCAGCGCAGGATTCCCTCGAGCTCGCGGCGCTCGCGTGCGTCGTCTTCGCGCGCAAGCAGATACTCCAGACACATATAGTCGCTCCGGTTGGTCGCGGAGGCCGACGGGTCGACGCGCTTGGTATCTGGGGCGTTGTCGCCGAAGGGCGGGGTGTGTCCCGCGCACAGAAAGCTCGTGTTGTAGAGCGTCATGAAGCGCCGGAACTGCGGGTGTTCGTACAGGTTCAGGCCGCCGGGATACGCCGAGCCCAGGTAGTTGATGAGCGGCTCGGCGAAGGTCGTGTAGAGCCCGCGCGCGTGTTCGGAGTATCCGGGCGAGGTCTCGAAGTAAGCGCCGTCGCGGTCGAGGTTGTTGTCGAGCATCGTCAGGATGCCGAACGGCCCGTCCACGGCCCACTTCACGTACTCGGGGATGCCCAGGCAGACTCCCGCCGCAAGCGCGCCCCGGATGTAGTCGGCCTCGCCGTTGTGCAGCCCCCCTGCGAGCGACTGCTGATAGCAGTACGCGGCCCCGTTTTTGAGCATGTTCTCCTCGATATTCGCGCGGCGGGTGAGGCCTGGGACGGCGGAGGGCTCATCGAGCGCCTTGCTCGCGAATATCTGGTCGTACTGGTTGACGAGGTGCACCAGCACGCGCGCCACCTGATACCAGGGCCGGTCGAGCCTGCCGCTCGGAGGGTCGGACGGGTAGTCCCACGAGCCTTTGTCGCAGGCGGGATAGATGGCCGCGACGAGGTCGAGGATCAGCGCAGCCTTCGCGGAGTACTTCTCGTCACCGGTAAGCGAATACGCCGCCGCCAGCGAGTCCGATGCGCGCATCGTCATCTGCTCGATGGCCCACGAGTTGTACGTTCCCTTCAGATAGTGAATACGGCCGTCCTTCGCAACGTAGCCCGTGCCCGGGTCGGGATGCCCGGCGTCGGGGAGGAGATGCCCTTTGTCGCAGGTGACCTGGCCGGGCTTGTCCCAGCTTGCGTTCGCTTTGATCCACCACCCGCCGAGATTGGCGCCGCAGATGGGGCATCCGGTGAACCCGTACGCGAAGCAGGCGCCGGCTCCGGGCATGTTGTCTCGATACCACTCGTCGGGGCGCTCCAGCCAGCCGTCCGCCTGCGCCACAATCTCGTCCGCCATCTTCTTCGCCCAGTCGAAGCGCTTCACGTTGTCGCGGGCGCGCGCGACGTCCTCGGGGGTCTGATAGACGGTGGGGTGGCGCGGCGCGCCCTCGGCGGCGAAAGTTGGCGAACCGGTCTCGGCGGACGCTGAGACCGACGTGGCGGCGACAGCGAATGTGAGAATGAACAGCATCATGAGACAGGACCTTCCTGCCGTCCGCGGCTGGCTCGGGCCCGACACAACCAGACGGCGCGGCCCTATCATACTGCGGGCTGGTGGCCTTGTCCAATGCGCGGGCGGCCCGGCGGCCCGGCGGCCGGGAAGCGGGCCTACGGTGTCAACCAGATCCTGGCGGCGCCGGTCGCGTCCTGCAGACACCATGCGCCCGGACGGGCCGGGTTGTTGTTGACGACGTTGTTTCTGGTCAACGCGAAGGTCTGGAAGGCCTCCACATGCCCGTCAACGAACAGCACGTGTGTCCTGAGCCCGTGCGCCCGGGCTGTGTAGCCGGGAGCGTTCCGGTACCAGTCGTCCGGGTCGCCGAGGAATATCCGGGTGGGCTTCGCCTTGCCCGAAGTTATTGCGACGGCATTCGATTGGATATGGACGCCCAGCTCGCGGAAGGCCATCGTCGCTGACGGATTTCTGGCAGGCCCTTCTATCGTCCCGTGCAGCGCGTAGTTCATGCCGTACGTGACCCTGTTGTCGCCGTGGCCGGGCAGAGTCTTGCTGCCGTTGATACCAAATCCCTTGACATCCGGGCACTTCCAGACGCTGGCGACGTCGGCCCTCGGATTCCTGGCGATGTAGATGCTCAGGCCGTCCACGAAGTTGACAGACGCGTCCGCGGGCGGGTTGTTCGGGTCGGCGACGGTGAGGCACTGCGGCGACAGATCGGCTGCGCCCGAGGTAGCCCTGTTCGTCGGGTACGTGTCCCCGTAGTCCTGGATGTACATGTTCAGCGCCATGCCAATCTGCTTGAGGTTGTGCTGGCAAATCGATGAGCGATGGTGGTGATGCCCCGGGGTCTTGGCGAAAACCGGAAAGAGAATCGCTGCAACGACCGCCAGCAATGCAAGACAACCCATCATCTCCCAGAGGGTGAAGCCCGCTGATCGCTGTTTCGATAGAGGTCTCATCGCGCACCTGCCTTGTAGCTCGGCCACGAACCCGTCAGTAGAGAGTACCACCGCGCCCGCTGGCGGCGCGGTGCTATCTCTCAGACCTCAGTACCAGATTGCTGTGTTCCTTACCTGCTCACCACGTTTCCGGCTATCTGCACGTCGCCTTTCGCCTTGTTTTCGACGCGAGCCTCCCCCTGAAATCTGTTACCGGTGATGACGGCGGTCTTCACGCCCTCGCTCAGCAGAATCTGCTTCTTGTCCTCCCGGAAGAACGAGTTCGCGATGTTGATCTCTCCGCCGAGCGCCTCGACGCAGGGAATCTGCTTCGCGCCCGGGTCCCAGTTGACGAAATTGCCCTGGCTCACGCTTACGAAACTGTTTCCCGCAAGGCGCAGGCAGCGTTCGGCAGGCCCCCAGAAGGCGCAGTTCGAAAACTGCGTCACGCCCGTGCACGAAGGCAGGATGTCCATCATCGCCTCCGAGCCCGTTCCGCCGACGAACTCGCCATTGGTGATGAGCAGCCCCGCGCCCTGAGTCTCCTCCACCAGAACGCACGTGCGCGACCAGTCCGCCGCGATGCCCGGGAAGTTGCCGTTGCACGCTCCGGCGTCGCTCTTGTAGAAGCGGTAGCCGACCTTGCACCCGTAGCTGAACGTGTTCGATATGAACTCCCAGTCGCTGCGCCCGATGGCGAAGGCGACGCAGTTGTCGTAAAGATACGCCAGCAGGTCTTCCCACTTCGGAATCCCCGCCTCGCCCGAGCGCGCCCAGTAGTGCGGGTTGAAGTGCACGTTCTCGATGCGCCCGATGTCGGTGCACTTGTCTATGTGAACGCCCGCCTTCAGCGGGCAGCCGAACACGTTGCGGATGTAGTGCAGCTCGTTCGGCTTCTCGCCGATGTCAATGCCCTTGAAGACATTCACGAGCGTCACGTCCATCACGCTGCAGTGCATGCCCTCGCCCTGAATCGTCCACGGATACGCAAACGGCTCGGGCAGCTTCTGCTCGGGGTAGAAGATCGTGACGCCCTTGATGGCGCTGTTCGCCGAGAGATGAATCAGCGGCTCGCCGCTCTCGCGCCCCTTGCCCGCGTATCCGAGAAGAATGGTCCCCTTGCGGTGCTCGGCGTGGTGCGGCGCCTGCCACGTGCCGCTCAGGGTCACGCCCGGCGGCACCTTCAGCCCGCTGTTCAGCCGATATCGCCCGGCGGGCAAAAACACCTCGCCGCCATCTTTTCCGGCGGCGTCGAGCGCTTTCTGAATCGCCGCCGAGTCGTTTTTGAGCCCGTCGCCCTTTGCCCCGAAATCCTTCACGTTCACGCTCTCCTTGTCCGCGGCCATCGCCGCGGTCGCGGCGGCCAGAACCAGCGCGGCAGCAGCCGCAAGTTGCCTCTTCAGTGCCAAGTCTGTTCCTCCCCGGCCGCGCGCGGCGGCCGGCATGCAGTTGGCGAAAGAACGGCGAAAACCCTGCTTTGCCGAGGCGGTGGGCAGTTCCAGGCTCCGGCGGAGGCCATGGACGGAAACTCTGCTGCGCGCGCCCTGCGTATGAACTGCTATGCCTGCTCGATTCTGGATACTCACGTCGTGGAACCTGCTGCTGGCCATTGTGCCGGTGCTGCTCGCGCTCGTCTTCGCGCGGCTGGCCAACCGGGAGCGGCTCTCGGTTCTCAGAGCAGCAGGGCTGGTTATCGCCGGCCTGGCGTGGCTGGCGTTTCTGCCTAACACCTGCTATCTGCTCACCGAATGGCGGCATTTCCTCGAAACCCTCGACGCCACGAACCTGTACCTGCGTGCCCGCATGAACTCCGCGACCACCCTCTGGCTTATGGCGTACACGGCGTTCTACTTCCTGTACAGCGGATTCGGCATGCTCTGTTTCGCTCTCGCCATTCGCCCGGTCGCCGCGGTGCTTCGCCGCATTCGCCTGAACCTTGTCATCCCGGGAGTGCTCCTGTTCGGGGCTCTCGCGGTCGGCGTCTATCTCGGACTCATACTCCGGTTCAATAGCTGGGACCTCATCACGCGCCCGAACGAGGTGCTGGCTTCGGTGCTCGAGCTGGGCCAGCGGCCGCTGCTCAGCATGTTTCTGATCGTGTTCGCGGCGTTTCTGTGGCTGGGATACGTGGTGGTGGATATATGGGTGGATGGGCTCGCGCTTCGCCTGAAGCAGAGGCAGGGATTGCAGACTGCAGATGACAGGTGACAGAGTCGGGGCCGGACGGCGTCTGGTATAATCCCGGCCAGTGGAAGACACACAGACAACTGCGCCCGCCGAAACCACGCCGCAGCCCCTGCCGCAGCTCGCCATGCTGCGGCCCGACCTCGAAGCTCTGCCGCGTCTCCAGCTTCCTCCCGGCGTGCGCATCCGCACCTTCCGCCCGGGAGACGAGCCGGTCTGGGCGGCCATCATGGAAGGCATACTCGGGTCGGACTGGACGCCGGAGAAGGTTCGCGAGAAGCTGACAGGACGCCCGCAGTTCGATCCTGAGGGTCTCTTCTTCGCCCTCCTGAACGGGCAGCCCGCTGGCTCAGCCTGCGCGTGGAAGCCGTCGCCAGAGGAGCGTATCCGCGGCAACGTGCACATGGTCGCGGTAATCCCTGAAGCGCGCGGTCTGGGTCTCGGCAAGCTGCTGACGCTGAAGGTGCTGCTCTATATGCGGCAAAGAGGCCTGCGAGAGGCTGATCTTGTCACCGACGACTTTCGGATCCCCGCCATCCGCGCATACCTCAGCCTCGGGTTCAGGCCCGTCCACACCCACGAATCGCACGCCGCGCGGTGGGAAGCGGTCATGCGCCAGATCGCCGAAGCCTCGAAAACTCCCTAAGAGCGGCGCGCGCTGCGCAGGGCGAGGTTCCGATCGAGGTCGTTCAGGATGCTCTTCCGGAAGCGCAGCGCGTCCGGCGTCACTTCCAGAAGCTCGTCGTCGCCGATGAACGCCAGCGCCTGCTCCAGGTTGAACAGCCGGGGTGGGGTGATCAGCACGGTGGCGTCTTCCGTGGACGAGCGCATGTTCGTCATATGCTTTGCCTTGCAGATGTTGACGACCATGTCCTCGTTGCGAGGGTTGTCGCCCACGACCTGCCCCTCGTACACATCCTCGCCAGGACGCACGAAGAACGCCGCCCGCTCCTGGAGTGGAGCTATGGCGTACGCCGTCGCCCGGCCGGTCTCCTTCGAAACAAGGCTTCCGCGGGTGCGGGTCACAATGGGACCGCGGTGCGGGCCGTAGTCCACGAACAGCCGCGACATCAGCCCCAGCCCCCGCGTCCACGTCAGGAAGTCGGTGCGGAACCCGATGAGCCCGCGCGTGGGCACGCTGAAGACGAGCCGGTGGTTGCCTGCTTCGTCTCTGCTCATCGAGATCATCTCGCCCCGGCGCTGCGCCAGCGCCTCGATGATGGCGCCGAGCGCTTCGTCGTTGACATCCAGCGTCAGTTCCTCTATGGGCTCCGAGAGCACTCCGTCAACCGTCTTCGTGATGGCCCTCGGCTTGCTAACGCACACCTCGAACCCCTCGCGGCGCATCGTTTCCAGCAGTATCGCAAGCTGCAGTTCGCCGCGGCCCGAGACGCGCAGTGTGTCCGGGGTGGCGCCGGGCTCCACGCGCAGGCTCACGTTCGTTTTCACCTCGCGCTTCAGCCGGTTCGAGATGTTGCGCATCGTGACATACTTCCCGCTGCGCCCCGCCCACGGCCCCGTGTTGACGATGAAGTCCACGCTCACCGTCGGCTCGTCAATATGAATCAGGTCGAGCGCTTCGGGCTGCTGCGCGTCGCCGATCGTCTCGCCTATCTGCACTTCCGGATACCCGGTCAGAAGCACGATCTCGCCCGCCGCGGCTTCCGCCACTTCCACGCGCTCAAGGTTTTCGTACGCCAGCACCTTCGTCACGGCGAACCGGTCCTGCGAGCCGTCGCGCTTGATGATCGCCACCTGCTCGCCCTGCCGCACGACTCCGCGCAGAATCTTGCCGCCGAACATGCGCCCCAGATGATCGTCGTAGTCGAGGCTGGTAACCTGCATCTGAAACGGCAGCGCCGGGTCGGCCTCAGGAGGCGGAATGTGCTGAAGGATCATCTCGAAAAGCGGTTCGATGTCGCGCGGCTCGTCGTGCGGATCGCGCAGCGCATAGCCATCGGCCCCCGAGGCGAAGAGATACGGAAAGTCGAGCTGCTCCTCGCTGCAGCCCAGTTCGATGAAGAGGTCGAGAACCTCGTCCACCACTTCCCACGGCCTGGCTCCGGGACGGTCAATCTTGTTGATGACGACAATCGGCTGAAGCCGCTGCTCCAGCGCCTTCTTCAGCACGAAGCGCGTTTGCGGCATCGGGCCTTCGCAGGCATCCACCAGCAGAAGCACGCCGTCCACGCTCCGCAGTATGCGCTCCACCTCGCCCCCGAAATCCGAGTGTCCGGGGGTGTCCACGATGTTGATCTTGATGCCGCCGTAGCGCACCGAGGTCACCTTCGAAAGGATGGTGATCCCCTTTTCGCGCTCCAGGTCGTTCGAGTCCATCACCCGCTCGGCTATCGACTGGTTGCTGCGGAAGGCGCCGCTCTGGCGAAGGATTACGTCAACGAGCGTCGTCTTCCCGTGGTCCACGTGTGCGATGATGGCGAGGTTGCGAATGTCTTCGCGGACGGCGGCTGTGACTGGAGAAGCTTGTGCGACGCTCATATGTTCGGTGAAGTGTGCGGGTTCCAGTGGCGATTCTATCTGACTCGCCCTGCCGGTGTCCATGCGCGCCCGGCGCCGGGTGTTATGCCGGGGCGGACGAATTCGTCTAACATAAGACGCTGAAGCTCTTTACCCGGCGAAGCACTCCCGTTCAGTCATCGAGCTATCAGCAAGGAGGATTCCATTGAAGAAAACTGCGGTATATCTGTTGGTGGCCATTCTGACTCTTGCGGCGGTAAGCGCGTGGGCGCAGAACGCCGATCAGGGGACGCGGCAGCGGCAGCGTCAGCCCGGCGCTCCCGGCGCTCCTGGCGCCCCCGCACAGGGGCTCGCGCAGGGCTTCGCCGGACGGATGATGGTCTCTTCGCCGGCTCAGGCCGTCAATCCGCCGATGGCGCAGATGGTCGAGCGGCAGGCCGAAATCCTGCAGCTCACCGACGATCAGAAGACGTCAGTGACGACCCTGCTGACAAACCGCGCGACAGCGGTCCAGCCGCTTCAGCAGAAGCTGAGCCAGGCCTGCCAGGCGCTTCGCACGGCGGTTGCCGCGCAGCAGTACGACGCGGCGAAGGTCAAGACGCTCGCGGCGCAGGCACAGGCAGCCGAGGCGGCGGTGGTTGACGCGCATATCGCCACATGGGCCCAGCTCAGGACCATCCTGAGCGCCGAGCAGATCGGCAA
>JAGVUD010000271.1 GCA_019136435.1 Armatimonadota bacterium
GCCGAAGCAGAGGGCGACCCGATGATCCTGGGCGGCGAGGGCGAAGCCTGGCACGATCCGCCAGCCGAGGAAGAGACGATCATCTCCGACCTCGGCTTCTATCCGCGCCTGATCACTCTGGCCGAACGCGTCTGGACGGGGCCGGAAGGCCGGAACACCCCGTTCGAGCAGTTCTCGGAGCGGCTTGTGGAACACAAGGCGCGGTTCTTCTCGCGGCTGCCCTTCCCGTATCCGCACGAGACATGGCACGCACGATACACGGGCTGGACGGTTCCGCGGGGGGTGTACTCGAAGCCAGACCGGCCCGAAACCTTGCGAGACTAGAGCTTCACGTTCATTCCATCGCGCCGGGTGTCCTCACCCGGCGCGGTGCTCAGAGCTTCTCGTTCAGACCGGCAAGGTAGGCGCACACAGACCTCTCCGCAACGAGGCACGGCGTGACGCCGCCAAGCTGGTTGTTGAACAGAATCGAAAACGCGAGCGGCTGCCCGGCGGCGGTCGTCACATATCCGGACAGGCTTGAAACGTATCCGATATAGCCCGTCTTGGCGGTGACGTTCTTCTCCGCCGGGGAGCCCTTCATCCGGCTCCTCAGTGTCCCGTCCACGCCAGCAACAGGCAGAGAGTTCTTCCAGGCCGGCCCGTTCTTGCTCTTGTGCATATATTCGAGCAGGCGCACGAAGTTTTCCGCCGTCACCATATCCATGCGCGACAGCCCCGAGCCGTCCGCCATGTTGACGCCGTCCATGTCCAGCCCCGCGCCCTTCAGAAACCCGTACGCCGCCCGACGCCCCGCCGAGACCGAGCCGCTCCCCTCGCCCTCCGCGCCCAGCGTGCGAAGCAGGCACTCGGCGATCAGGTTGTCGCTCGGCTTGTTGAGCTTCACGATGATCTCGTTCATCGGCGCGGACTGGTGGCTGGCAAGCTCAACGGCCCCGCCGGGCGCTGACCCCTTGCGCGCGCGGCCTTCGACCGTGACGCCCGCCGACTGAAGGAGGCCGCGCAGCACCCAGGCGGCGTGCTCGGCCGGATCCACCACGGCAACCGTGCCCGCCGGCCGGGCCTCGTCCGCTCCCGAAGGTATCGTTCCGGACACGATGATGCTCCACCCGGGATACTCGCGCTCGCGCGAAATAGAGAATTTGTCAGAAGGTGATCCGGTGACTACCCTGTTGACGACTCTCAGCGTGGGGCTCGAAGGCTCGAGCGTGACGCGCGCGGGCGCGCCGGGGGCAGCGCCGGGCCGCACCATAATCCGCGCGACGTTCCAGTCCAGGTTCAGCCCGCCCGCGGGAGCCGCATAGTAGTCATCCAGATAGTCCCACGACCAACCCCAGCCGTAGGGCGAGCGGTCGAACGCGCCCGTGTCGCCCACAACCGCGCCCGTCACCCGCTTGAGCCCCCGCTTCACAGCCTCGTCCACCATCGCACAGAGCGCCTTAGTCTCCAGAATCGGGTCGCCCGAACCGGCCAGCAACAGGTCGCCCTCGACCGTGCCCGAAGCGTCGGGCGGCGCGGAGGCAAGCAGCCGGGTCTTATAGTGGTAGTCCGGACCCAGGCGCTCGATTGCCGCGGCGGACGTGAGCAGCTTCATGTTCGAAGCCGTGTTCAGCAGGGTGTCCGGATTGCGCGCATAGACCGTCCGGCCGGTGTCGAGTGTGCGCACCACGCATCCGTGCATGCCGCGCGCGAACACCTGCTGGTCGAAGATCGCATCAAGTGTGCTCTTGACTTCGGACGGCTGGGCCAGCGCCGCGGACGCGGCCAGGACAAGCGGAAGGGCCGCCGCGAAGCGGCGGGTGTTTCTCAGCATGGATTCAGATACTGCCTCTCTATTAAGCGGATATGCCGCGCTACTGGTCCGGCGGACCGGTCAGCAGATGGGCGTGCCCATCCAGATGGGGGCCGTCTGCATACTCGACGTGCCGCCCCCCCGGCGGCGCTGTGTGCGGATGCGACTCGTCTTTCGGACGCAGAGCCTCCAGCGCATGCACGGCGTGCGGGTAGCTGGGGTCGAGAGCAAGCGCCCGCGAATAGCAGACCTTCGCCTCCTCGATGTTCCCGGCTGTCTGGTACGCCTGTCCCAGGTTGAAATGCCCCTGAGCGCTCGGCGCTACCTGAAGCCCGCGCTCGAACGCCGCGATGGCGTCCTGGCACCTGCCGGACATGCAGCAGGCCGCGCCAAGCAAGGTCAGATACTCTCCGTCGTCCCAGCCCTCAGACTTCACCGACTCAAGAAGCGACCACGCGCGCATGGCGTCACCTGCCTTCAGAGCCGCCTTCGCCTCTGCAACCGTCTGGCTTAGTACTTCCACCTCGAACCTCCCCTTGCGGCAGCCCGTACGGGGCCGGCCGCTACGCTTTTTCGAGCTCGAAAGCCCTGTGCAGCACCCGCACAGCCTCCTGCACCTTGTCCTGCTCAACAAGACAAGTGATGCGGATTTCGCTGGTTGTGATGCACAGGATATTGATTCCCGCGTCTGCAAGCGCCGAGAACATTTTGTCCGCATAGCCGGGATGGCTGCGGATTCCCGTGCCGACGATCGAGACCTTCGCCACGTTCTGATCGGCGCTCACGTCACCCGAGCCGATGGCCGCCGCGACATCCTTCACGGCGGTCAGAGCAGCCTTCAGGTCTTCGTCGCCCACTGTGAACGAAAGGTCGGTCACGCCGCTGCGCGAGACGTTCTGGACGATGACGTCCACATTGATATTCCTGGCCGCGAGCGGGCAAAAGACCTTCGCCGCGATCCCGGGCTGGTCCGGAAGCGCCGCAATGGTGATGCGGTTGGTCTTCAGGTCGTGCGCGATTCCGCGAACCGGGTTGCGGATCTCCATATTCTCGTCTTCGTGCTTGATCAACGTACCGGGCGCCTCCTTCTGGCTGTGCGCGACAAGGATTTCCAGCCCGTAGAGCTCCCCGAGCTCCACGGCTCTCGAATGCATGACTTTGGCGCCCTGCCCGGCGAGTTCCAGCATCTCCTCGTAGGAGATCGTGCTCAGCTTCCGGGCTTCGGGCACAATTCGCGGGTCGGCGGTATAAACCCCCTCGACGTCCGTGTAAATCTCGCAGCGGTCCGCGTGCAGAGCCTTGGCGACGGCAACCGCGGTCGTGTCCGAACCGCCGCGCCCAAGCGTCGTGATGTCCGCCCACCTCGCGCCGTCCGTCACGCCCTGAAAACCCGCGATCACCAGGACATTGCCCTTCTCGAGTTCATTGTTCATCCGGGTCAGGTCTATTCGTGCAATGCGGGCCTTGCGGTGCGCAGTCTCGGTGATGATTCCCGCCTGTCCGCCGGTCAGCGAAACTGCGGGGCACCC
>JAGVUD010000168.1 GCA_019136435.1 Armatimonadota bacterium
GCCCACGATCAGGCGGAGGTTGGTGGACGGGTAGGGCGGCTGCTGACCGTCACTGATGTACATCACGTAGTCCTTCCACTCTTTGTAGTAGGAAGGGCCCGTGACCGGCTTGCGCATGTCGTACTGGTAGAGGCCGAAGGCGCCAGCGGTGCCCCACGAGCGATACCAGGAGCCCACCGCCATTCCCTGCGAGCCGACGCTGCCCGGCGCGGTGCCGTCCTTTGGGTCTTTCACTGCGGGGTCGTCCAGCACTGTAGAGAGCGTGCTGGATCCGGCATACGGCGTGCCGATCGCGTCGTACGGTGTGATGGCATCGCCGGCCGATGCCGCGATGAGATACAGTTTCCAAGTGTCTTCAGTGGCGATCTCGGAAGCATGAGCACCCAGAGCCAGAGCGGTCATAAGGGTGCCTGCCAGGCAGATTACAAAGAGCACCTTATTCATGTTTATCTTTCCTCCCTCTGCTTGTGTGTCAGATCTGACATTCAATGGGCTGTGCGGCTCAAGCAGGTAAAGCCAATTGCCCCGCAGCGTGCCTTCGGCCATGCAGGTTGTCGTCCGCGGCAGCGGACACTCCTTTGGATCCCGCGGAGTGCTGCCTGCCCGGGCCATCCTCTGACCAGCCGCGTTAAGCGCCGATGACGCGCATTACCGGCGGCGCGGCGGGTCTTCATGCCCGGTTCTGGCAACGATTCCTGTCATGAGGCCGGCTGGCCTCTGTCTTGTGGTGTAACTGGCCGGACCTTTGGGACAATCGTGGAAACCAAGAAGCGTCGATTGCCCCGGCCTTTTTTTGTGGCCGGCACCAGAAGACTATCGCTGGTGTGCTAATGCTAGCACGCCCAGGCCGTCCTGTCAATAGTGTTTTTACCAGAAAACCAGTACAAGTTTGACAAATGAGACCGGGGCGGCCTGTGCAGGCCGCCCCGTAAGGAGAAGAGCAGGATGACCGGGAGTAAAAATCAGGAGATGAGGCCGAGCTCCAGCGCCCTCTTGAAGGCCTGAACCCGGTTCGACACGCCCAGCTTGGTGTACGCCTTGCTCAGGTGGAAATCCACGGTCCTCTTGGAGACGCAGAGCAACTCGGCAACCTCGATGGATGCGCGGCCGGAGAAGATCAGGTTGAGTATCTCGATCTCGCGAGAAGTGAGTGACTCCGGTGCGGATGGCCTTTGCGCCTGCCCGACACCTGCTGTGCCCTGGGAGCCAACGTATTCTGCTTCGCTGTTCATGGGTACCCTGTAATTGCGCCTATGTGTCGTAGTAGACGCGGAACGCATTTCGCTGCGCGGCCATTCTCAGCCGCTGGAGAGCTCTTGTCTCGATCTGTCTCACGCGCTCTCGCGTCAACTCCAGGAGGCGTCCTACCTCCCTCAATGTCATCTTTTCGGCGCCGACCAGTCCAAACCTCCTTTCGATGATCACTCTCTCTTTGGAGGAGAGGACGGACAGCAGCCGGTCAAGATAATCGGCAGATTCGTCGCGCAACATTAGGGTTGCCGGATCATCGCCTCCTTCGAGCATTTCCATCAGCGGGGGGACGTCCGAGTTGTCGTCGGATCTGTCGTCGAGGGACAGCACAAGCTCCTGGCAGGCCATCAGACGCCTGACCTTGTCGGCCGGGAGTTCGACGCGCGGGGCGATCTCCTCGGGGAGAGGATCGCGGCCAAGCTCCTGCGAGAGGGCTTCGCGGGCTCTTCCGATCGCCCTGAGCAGTTGAAGGACGTAGGAGGGCAGGCGGATCGGGCGGGCCTGCTGTTCGATGGCGCGCGTGATGGACTGCCTGATCCAGCCGACGGCGTACGTGCTGAAGCGGCAGCCTCTCTGCCAGTCGAAAGACTCGGCCGCCTTCATGAGCCCGATGTTGCCTTCCTGGATCAGGTCCTCGAAGGGCACTCCGTAGTTGAGGTACGACCTGGCGACGCTGATGACCAGGCGCAGGTTGCTCTCGACGAGGAGATGGCGCGCCCGCTCATCTCCCGCCTCGATGCGGCGGGCAAGGTCCTGCTCCTCCCCGCGGGTGAGGAGGTGGCTGCGGCCAATGTGGCTCAGGTAGCCATCGGAGGGCTCTGCGTCCGTGCGCCGTGCCCCAGATGTGCGCCTGCGCCGCGGCTCCACGCTTTGTACTTCCACGTGCGTAACCTCCTGTAACGAAGGTGCGTGCAGCGAAGCGACCGCGTGCGATTGTTCGGGGAGGGGAATAGGCAGTAAGAAAATAATGGCAGACAGCCCGTCCCCGAGTGTGTCTTTCGCGCGCGATATGCTTGTCAGTATTGAGCAATATCGCAGAGGCCGCCGCATGATCGGGGAGAATGGACGCTTCGAGAGCGCCCGACCAGTATGAGCAATGCCCGATCCGGCCGCTGCTGATCAGGGAGAACGGCCAGCTTGTGCCGCTCTTCGCCTTGTTGACAGGGCCGCGCGAGGCTAAGCACGGCCGGGCGGGGCTTCCGGTGATTCCACCCCGCTCTGTATCATAAAAACGACTGGATAGTCGCAAATGTTCCACCGTCACCGAGCGGGCGCCGGCCCGGGCTGCGCCTGTGTGAATGGAACCTGCTTGATGGGCGCGGGAAGGGTCATAATGTAGAACATGGCAACAGAAGATGCGGCAAACCTGAACAGTGCTCTCTTCGGCTCGGACTCACGGGAAGGCGTCGTCGGCTGTGACACGAGCGGCGTTGTAGCGCGGGTGTACCGCCGGGTTGGCGATGAACTGCTGACGGAAACCGTCGAATGGCGGCCGTGGCTCGCAGCCGCCGCGCGGCAGAGCTTTCCCAATGCCCGTGAAGTTCGCCTGGAAGGCGAGGGCTACTGCTGGCACAGCACGTTCGACAGCACAGCCGCATTCCACGAAGCGCGTGAGGCTCTGCGGCAGCGGCAGGTGGACGTTGTCGCCCCCGGCTCTCTGGACCGCCAGTTTCTGATGCAGACGGGCATCACCTTCTTCAAGGGCATGGCATTCGACGATGTCCGGCGCATGCAGGTGGACATCGAGACCAACACGCTGTCATCCGCAAACCCGGACGCGCTCGTCTTGATGGTGGCGGTGTCGGACAACCGGGGATTCCGCGAGGCTGTCTCGGGCAGCGAGGCGGAGATTCTCTTGCGCCTGAACGAGATTATGTTGGAACGCGACCCGGACGTTATCGAGGGGCACAACATCTTCGGGTTCGACCTGCCGTATCTGGCCGCGCGGTCGCAGGCGTGCGGGGTTCCGATGACCTGGGGACGGGACGGCTCGGCGCCGCGCGCCGGTTCGCGCCGCAACCTGCCCTTCGGGGGAATAACGCGGCCGTTCACCCCCGTCTACATTCAGGGCCGAAACGTGATAGACACGCTCTTTGGCGTGCAGCGCTACGACGTGGGGCGGGGCGAGTTCACGAGCCACGGGCTGAAGGAGGTGGCGGCTCAACTGGGGCTTTCCGGGCCGGACCGGGTGTACGTGGACCGGCGTCAGATGGACAGGCTGTGGAAGGACGACCCCGGCCTGGTGCGCGCCTATGCGCTGGATGACGTGCGGGAGACGGGCGAGCTTGCGCGCATCGTGATGCCGGCGGACTTCTTCGTGAGCCAGATGGCGCCCGACAGCTACCAGGCGAACGCCTGCGGCGGAACCGGCGAGAAGATCAACCTGCTGCTGCTGCGGGAATATCTCCGCAGGGGCCACGCCATCCCGAATCCGTCCCCGCCGCGTGCTGTCGCGGGCGGGTACACCGAAGTGCGCAGAACCGGGCTTATCGAGCGGGTGGTGAAGTGCGATGTCGAGAGCCTGTACCCCAGCCTCATGCTCTCGCGCGGCATCGCGCCTGCGTCGGATACTCTGGGGGTGTTTCTGCCGCTCCTGAAGGAGCTGACCGCGCGCCGCCTGGAAGCCAAGGCGCGCAAGAATGAGTCCGCCGGAACCGAGCGGGCCACCTGGGACGGGCTGCAGGCGTCGTTCAAGATCCTCATTAACTCGTTCTACGGCTATCTCGGCGCATCGTTCTACTTCAACGATCCGGACGCCGCCGAGAGGGTGACCGCCGGGGGACAGGAGATTGTGCTCCGGATTGTCAGCGAGCTGGAGCGCACGGGCAGCGCGGTCATCGAAGTAGATACGGATGGGGTCTATTTCCAGCCGCCGGAGAGCGTCCGGACCCCGGAAGAAGAGGAGCGCTACGTCGAGAGCATCTCGGCCTCCATGCCCGAAGGGATTCACATTGCGCACGACGGGCGATGGAAGGTAATGCTGTCGCTGAGGGTCAAGAACTACATACTGGTCGGGTACGAGGGCCAGCGAATCTACCGCGGCGCCGCGCTGCGCTCGAGGGCGGACGAGCCATTCGGGCACGCGTTCATCGGCAAGGCGGTGGACCTGATCATCGGGGGCAGGACGGGGGATATCCGGGATCTATACCTTGGCCTTATGAAGGATATAGACCAGGGGCGGCTCAACGTGGAGGATTTCAGCCGCCGCACGCGGGTGACGGCAAAGAGCCTGGAAGGGCGGTCGCTGCAGCGCGCCGCCGGAGCTCTGTCCAGCGTTGAACAGGGAGACTACGTAAGGCTGTACAGGCGCGGCGACGGCACGCTTGCGCTGATGGAAGACTATGCCGGAGATGAAGACCGCGAGCATCTGAAAGACAAGCTCTACAAGTTTGCGCTGCGCCTCTCACCGCTGATCGGAGAGACATTTGAGCAGTTGTGCCCGAATCCTCGCGGGCGGGTGAGAAAAGAGCTTGCCGGACAGCAGTCCCTCGATTTGTTCGAGTAGCGGGCGGTGGGAGAGGATAGCGGGTGCAAGCCGGGTAAGTTCTAGTCTGTGACTGGTGGCAGTCCGGGTTCACGAGAAAGGTGGAACACATGAATAAGGCAAGGGCCCTTCCCATGCTGGCGGCGATCGCAGCCGCTGTCATTCTGCTGGCGGCGCCGGGGGTGCAAAGCGCTCCGGATGATCTGCTGAAGCTGGTGCCGGGCGACTGGCCCGCCGTGGCGCGCGTCGATATGAGCGCGGCGAACGCGAGCGGCGCGTATCTGCAGAAGTTCAAGGACGATCCGCAGTATGTGGAGTCCGTGGCCGCCGCATCGCGCGGTTTCGCGAAGCTGATTGCGTCGTTCGGGATCGAACTGGACCCCGAAAAGGGCGTGCTGCCGTGGTGGGACGAGAAGATGGCGATCGGCGTTGACCCCATGGCGAAGCCGATTCCGCGCGTCATCGTGGCGGTCGCCTGCAAGGACCGCGAGCTGGCGAAGACGACGCTGAACGAAGCTGTCGGCTCGGTTGTCCGGATGGTGGACCCGGTGGTGCATCAGGTGTCGGGCGCTGAAGTCTTCATCTGGAAGATTCCGCAGGAGAACATGACCCCGTCGTACGCGGTGGGGGACGGATTCGTGCTGTTCGCCGAGAGCGTGGACACCATCAAGGCCGCGCTTGCGGCGGGTGAGGCGGGAGCGCTGCCCGCCGCCGCCGAGCAGCTCAAGAGCCACGGCGACGACATCATGTCGTTCGCCATTGACACGACGAAGCTGATGAAGGGCATTCCCACTCCTGAGGATGGCGGAATGGGTAGGCTCTCCATGCTGGGGATGGCGGGGTCGGTCAACCCTCATGGCGGCGTGCGCCTGAGTGACAAGGGAGCGGTTCTGTCGGTTTTCGGAAAGATGCCGCCGATGCTCGCGATGATGGCGGGGCCGTTTATGGCGGGGACCGAGGCGGCTGGCAACGTTCAGGAGATGCTGCCCCGGAACTCGCTTGCGGCGATGACGGCGGCCTCCGCGCAGATGGCGCTTCCGCTCGAGGAGAAGCTCAAAGAACTGGGCAAGAGCCGTCCGGACCTGACGGCGGCGCTGCTGCTTCTAGGCAGCGCCGGAAATGCTCCCGCGGGTGTCGCGATGACCGCGCTGCTGCCGAAGCCCGCGTATGTGCTGGTGGTGCGGACCCCGGACGAGACGGCGGCGGCGGCTCTGCTCGAGGAGTTCCACAAAGGGCTCGCAAAACAGGGCATGCGCAAAGGGGCGCTCAAGGTGGTGTCGCCGGGCAGGCCTGCAATGGCCGAGCTGATTCCAGCGCAGGGGAGCGCCGATACGCTGGGCTTCATCGGGCAGTCCGGCAGCGCGGTGGTGTTTGGTTCGGACTGGCGCAGCGCGCAGAAGACGGCGCTGGTGACACCGGAGACGTCGCTGGCATCGAACCCGGCGTACACGGGCGCGATGGGGCAGATGCCGGGCGCCCACGCAGCGGACGCCTGGATGGGCCTGAGCATCGTGAGCGCGTTCGGAGATCTGTACGAGGCGATGGGCTCCCGGTACACCTCGCCCGTTATGAAGTGGTTCACGGACGCGCTCAAAGGGACAAACGGTCTGGGGGCGGCGGTCGGACTGAACGAAGAAGACATCAGTGTTCAGCTTGCGCTGGGGACGGAGATCAACCCGGCGACGCCGGTGATTGCCGTGGGCGGCCTTCTCGGCGCCGCGGTTCTGGGCGTGACGGCCAGGGAGACCTACGGGGAAGTCTCGGATGCAAAGGGTCAGGCCCAGAACGCAATCAGCGTGAGCAACCTGAAGATGCTCGGTATTGCGCTGCGGTTGTATGCGGATGACCACAACGGCAAGCTCCCGCCGGCCGGAACGTGGCCGAAGGCGCTGGAGCCGTATGCCGGGGCTAAGTCAGTCAAGTCGCCGTGGGCGGATGAAGGGATCGTGTACAAGTTCAACGCGAAGCTCGGCGGGCTCAATGAGAAGGACATCCTGAACCCGGCGGAAGTGATCGCTTTCTTTGAGTGGGATACGAGCGTTCCGCTTGATTACAATGTCATCGCTGGCCCAGACTGCGAGATGCGTGTGGCGTATCTGGACGGGCATGTGGAGACTCTCAGCGAGCCGCCGGGTGTGAAGGCGTTCACGCCGAAGCTGAAGGCGCCGGCGAAGCCGCGGGCCCCGGTGAAGAAGCCGGCCGGGAAGAAGTAGGCGCCGGGCGGCACCCGCCGCCCTCCGTCATTCCGAACTCCGTGTGAGGAATCTCGTCGTGCGCCCTGCTCCCGGTCTTTCGGGGGTCTGGGAGGTGCGCGGGGGGTGAGATTCCTCGTCGCAGACTCCTCGGAATGACGAGAGCGCGGACTCCTCGGAATGACTCGCTGGACTCGGATTTCAAATCCGAGTCCAGCGAGTCCAGCGGGACAGCGGCAGTTACCTGCCGCACTCCATAGTTAGCGGAAAGGCGGCGCGAGAGGCTTGCCGGCCTGCGCCGACTTTTCAGCCGTCTCGATCAGCGAGATGATGCGGCGCGCGGACTCGGCGGTCACCGCCAGCTTGGCCCCCTCGGTCAGGTGCGCGGCGATGTTGCGGTAGTAGGCTGGCCAGTCGTCTTTGAGGTACGGCACCTTGGACTCGGCGGGCAGCCCGGCGACCTCGCTGTAGAGCGTGAAATGCCCCTCCCAGCGGTCCACGATTGCGCCCTTCGTGCCCAGAATGCGGTATCTCGGCTTCGGCGCGCGGGCGATGCAGGACATCTCGATGTTGCCCCAGATATTGTCCTCGAAGCGGATGATCGCCTGGGTGTGGTCTTCGTTCGTGACATCCATCCAGACGCGCTTCTGGAAGATGCCCGAGACGTCTACCATCGGCTGCTGAACGATGTGCAGCATCCAGTCCACCATGTGCGCGCCCCAGTCGTAGAAGTGCCCGCCGGAGATCTCCTTCTTGCTGCGCCACCAGTAGCCCGGGTGCCCGTATCCGGCCATGCCCATCTCGATCGAGAAGACGTCGCCTATAGCGCCGCCATGAACGGTCTGGCGGATGGCCATGAAGTCGCCGTCCCAGCGGCGGTTGTGGTACACGGAGAGCATCTTGCCCGCGCTCTTCGCCGCCTCGATCATGGCCGTCGCCTCGTCGGCCGTGATGCAGAACGGCTTCTCGGTGATGACGTGCTTGCCCGCCTGAGATGCCTTGATGCAGAGGTCTGCGTGCGTGTTGTGCGGGGTGATGACGATGACGAGGTCCACCGGCGCGCTCGCCAGGAACTCCTCGACGTTGTTGCCCGTCCAGATGCCCGGAAAGTCGGCCTTCGCCTGCTCGGTGCGCTCCGGGTCGAGGTCGCACACGGCGGACGGGATGAGACGCGCGTCCCTGCCCTGAGAAAGATGGGCGCGGCCCATGTTGAACGCCCCGCCGTATCCGATGACACCCATGCGGATGCCTGTATCTTGTGTCATAGCTAACTCCTCTTCATTTTCTGACAGCCTGGTTCGCCCCTGGCCGTGCTAGCGTCCTTTGAACAGCGTCCCGAGAACGGTGCGCACAATCTGTTCCGTAAGCCTCCGGCTGGCGGTGCGCCCGGCGGTCTTGAGCATCGCCTCCGCGAGCGACTGCCTCGAGCTGGCGCGAGGGGCGGCGGCGCGCCTGCGCTCGGGCTCGGGCGGCGGCGTCTGTTCGACTCTGTGCTGCAGCATCTCCCACGCCGAATCGCGGTCGCGGGGTTCGTCGTAGAGCCCGCGCACGGGGCTTTCGACCGTCAGCCACTGCCGCTCCTCCGGCGTGATGGGGCCGATGCGCGAGGCGGGCGGGCGGATGATGGCTCTCTCGACAACGGACGGGGCGCCCTTCTCCTCCAGCACCGAGACAAGGGCCTCGCCGACGCCGAGCTGGGTGATGGCGGTCTCGGTGTCGAAGTTCGGGTTCGGCCGGAAGGTCTCGGACGCGGCCCGGACGGCCTTCTGGTCGCGCGGGGTGAAGGCGCGCAGAGCGTGCTGGATGCGGTTGCCGAGCTGCCCCAGAATATCGTCAGGCACGTCGTCGGGGTTCTGCGTGATGAAGTAGACGCCGACACCCTTCGAGCGGATGAGACGGACGACCAGCTCTACCTTCTCCATGAAAGCGCGGCTCGCGCCGTCGAAGAGCAGATGCGCCTCGTCAAAGAAGAAGACAAGATTGGGCCGGTCCGGGTCGCCGGTCTCGGGAAGCTGCTCGAACAGCTCGGCGAGCAGCCAGAGGAGCATGGTGGAGTAGAGGCGCGGGTTGTGGAAGAGCTTGTCGGCGGCAAGCACGTTCATGTATCCGCGCCCGTCGCGGGAAGTGCGCATCAGGTCGCGGATGTCCAGGGCGGGCTCGCCGAAGAAGTCCTCGGCGCCCTGCTGTTCGAGCACCAGAAGCGCCCGGCGGATGGCGCCGACCGAGGCCGGACTCACATTGCCGTAATCGTTGATAAGCTCAGCGCGGTGGTCGTTGACGTAGCCAAGCACGGCGGTCAGGTCTTTGAGGTCGAGCAGTAGAAGCCCGTTGTCGTCGGCCACCTTAAAGGCGACGTTCAGCACGCCTTCCTGGGTCTCGTTTAGCGAGAGCAGGCGGCTGAAGAGCAGCGGCCCGAGGTCGGACACGGTGGCGCGCACGGGATGGCCACTTTCGCCCAGGATGTCCCAGAAAATGGTCGGGCTGCCCTGAAACTCGATCGGGCCGAGGCCGACCTGCTGACATCTCTCGGTGACCTTCGGGTTCTCCTTGCCGGGTTGCGAGATGCCAGAGAGATCGCCCTTGATATCGGGCATGAATGCCGGCACTCCCGCCCGTGAAAAGCCTTCCGCGAGCACCTGAAGCGAGACGGTCTTGCCAGTGCCCGTCGCTCCCGCGATCAGCCCGTGCCGGTTCGCAAAGCGCAGATCGAGCGAGACGGGCTTCTCGCCCTTGCCAAGAAATATGCTGTTTTCGTCCATTTTAACGCCTCTGCCATCCGCGATTTGTGATCTGTCATCGTGTTCTCCCGAAAGGGCGGTACGTCCTCCCCGGAGGGCCGCCGCCTTTCTCCTCTGAGCAAAGGGCCGGGCAATGTTCTGGGGCCAAACGGCAGACGGCAAAAGGGGCGGATCCCGCAGCATCCGCCCCTTGAACTCAGGCTGTGTTCCCTTCGCCGAAAGTTACTTCGCCGGGGGAAGGAGGACCGCGTCTATCACATGGATGACGCCGTTTGACGCCATGACATCGGTCTTTACGACTTTGGACTTGTTCACGTAGATGCCGCCGGCCTTCTTCTTGACCGTGAGCTTCGCGCCGTTTACGGTCGCCACCTTCGTTCCGCTCTTCAGCTTGCCTACCGCGTCGGCGGTTACCTTGCCGGAGAGCACATGATACTTGAGAATCGCGGCCAGCTTAGCCTTGTTCTCGGGCTTCAGAAGCGACTCGACCGTTCCGGCCGGGAGCTTGTTGAACGCTTCGTCGGTCGGAGCAAAGACCGTGAAGGGGCCCTTGCTCTTAAGGACGTCCACCAGTCCCGCGGCCTTCGCGGCGGCCAGGAGGGTGTTGAACTTGCCCGCCTTAGCTGCGACGTCAACGATATCACCGGCGAAAGCCTGTCCGGCGGCTAGCGCAGTGATGACCAGAACTACCGAGAAGAGTCTGCTGATATGCTTCAATGTTTCTGCTTTCCTGTTTCCTATCACCAATTTAAGCCGGATATCCCGGCTCCGTTGGTCATAACATCCCGGCCGCGCTGCAGGTTCCCGGTGATTGTGCTTTTTTGCGCACAGTTCTGCAGGAGCCCGGCCCCGCGCGGTCTAAGACGCGGGTATGACAGGCATACTGACAGCTTTGTGCGCGGCGGCGGTGCTCGCGCAACCGCCCGCGTGGTTCGCCGAGGCCGAGGTCTGCAGCGGCTGGTACCGGCAGTGGACCGACGAGGCGATCGCGGATATGCGCGGCCTTCCGTTCGTCATCGGCGTTCCCCCGGACGCTCTCGTCATCGCGAAGGCGCACGAGCAGGGCACGCGGGTGCTGGCGTACGTGACGTTCTACCAGATGCCGGCAGTGGGTGAGTATCAGCGCGCGAACCTGGCCGAGCACAGGGATTGGAATGTCATCGGCGCGGACGGAAGTGAGACGGACTCGGTGTTCGCATCCACCGAGAACCCCGGCTGGAAGGCGGTCTGCCCGAACTCGCCCGCGTTTCGCGACTTTGCGCTTGAGCACGTGCGGTATCTGGTGAGCCAGGGCGTGGACGGGCTGTTTATTGACAACGCTCACCCGTCTGCCCTGTGCGAGGGGCCGAAGTACGGTCGGCACGAGCATTTGTACGCAGGCGAGGACAACATCCGGGCGTATCGCTGCCTTCTTGAGGAGATTCAGGCGGAACTCTCAGCCGACGGCAAGAGGCGCGCTCTGATCGTGAACCCGGGCGAGCCGCGCCCGGAGTGGGCAGGCGCCTGCGACTCCCAGATGCTGGAGTCGTACATCTGCACGTGGGCGTCGAAGACCCGCTGGCACGACGAGGGGCGGATTCTGGCGTTCCAGAAATCGTGGGGCGACTCGCCGGTGCTCGCGCTGTCGTATATCGGGCACACCGCGAATCCGCCGCGGGAGGATGCGTTCTGGTGCTACGCGTGGGCGCGGATGAGCGGGTTTTTGTGGGCGGACTGGTTCACGGCGAAGGATACGGCACGGGAGCTATACACGCTGCGGCTGGGGCGTCCGGTGTCGGAGATGAGCCTGAAGGATGGAGTGTACTCGCGCCGGTTCGAGAAGGGCGTTGTCGCGGCGGCGGGTGAGTCTGAGGGCGGAACGCTGAAGGTCGCCGCGGCGGAAGGGAAGCGCGCGGTGGATGTATTTTCGGGGCGCGGGCTGGAGCCGGACGCGGGCGGGGTCGTGACGCTCGCTATCGAGAAGGGCCGGGCGAGGGTCGTCGTCTTCACGGACGAATGACAGATTACGGATGACAGAGATGATACCACGCTCACCGGGCGCCTGCCTGAAGCCGCTGCCTCATGCGCTCCAGCATTCCTTTCGGCGTCACGATCACCGTTGCGCGGCGAGGTGTCTCGCCGATGTGCGTCAGGGTCTTGCCGTCGTAGAAGTACACTTCCGGCTTCGACTCGTCGCGGTAGCACTCGCCCTTCACGAGCTTTTCGTCTCTCAGCATTGAATACGCGCGGGTGATGCGGATGTAGAGATCGGGCACGCTGTACCCGCGCGAGTCCTCCCACGACGGGCTGGACTCGATGGCGGTCTCTTCCTCGAAGTTGTTCCAGTCGGCGATGGTGACGGTGCGCGGCCTGTGCTTCAGCACGCTCAGCCACTTGCGAACGTAGAGATTCCCGCCCTCGCGCGGCTCTTCGAGCGGATCCTGCCCCTCGGCGGCGACGAACTTCGGGAAGCGGTGGCCCGGCCAGATGCTCATGCTCTCATCGAGCACAGGCACGGGCTCATACGAACCCCACCCCCACGTCTTGTTCTTCTTCATCGCCTCGAAGTTGTCGCCGTTGTAAGCCCAGCGCAGCGCGAAGCGCTCGTCGTCGAAATCGGCGGGGCCATAGTTGTCGTCGGTATCCACCAGCAGAAGCGGCTTGCCGTCGAACCTGAAATACGACGGCCGCTTCGCCCAGTTCTCCCAGTAGAAGTCGTCGGCCCGCTTCTGGCCTTTGGCTCCCTCGGCGCGCATCTCGCCTCCTCCGCCGATGCAGATGGGTATCCGTTCGGCCGCGGGCTTGCTGTCCATGAAGTCGAACCAGGCGCGGATGTTGTCGTTGATCTTCCCGGCGTCCACCCCGACGCCGTTGGTGTCGTCCATGATCAGGAAGTCAATGCCCAGATCGCGGAAGAGTGCGTAGTCGGCCGCAATGACCTTCGGGTCGCCGGCCGAGTAGCGCCCGCGCGTGGGCAGGCGGTTGCAGTTGACCCAGTGCCGGTGCTCGTCTTCCACCGTCCACCAGACCGTGTACCAGAGCCCGATCTTCGGGCGCTTCTCCGGCGAAGCGGCGCGTGAGGATGCCGTCACCAGCAAGACGCCCGCCAGTACGAAAGTAACAACAGTAAGAGTATGTCTGATCATGGCTGTCGAGTGAGCTTCCATTTCCAGGTCCGGTCGCGGACGGCGCGGGCGCGGGCCTTCTCGCGCTCGGCGATCTGCCGGTCGAGGTCCGCAATCTGCGCCTGCATTTCGGCGGAGCCTTCGGGCGGAATCTTCAGGAAGACATCGCGCCAGCGGGTGTTGAAGAGCGCTTCCTGCTCTTTCGTGAGGCGATTGACCTCCTCGCCCAGAGTCTTCCATGGCCCGGGGAGGCCGGACAGGCTCACGCCGGCGGCAAGCTCCCCGGAAGTGAATGCGCCGGTCTCAATCCCTTCCACCGTCAGCGTCCAAGATCCGCCGCTCAGCCCGCTGACCCGGAACATGTAGCGGTTGAGTTCTTCGGGGATGGGGCAGTAACGGAAGATAACCTCCGCCTCCGGGTCGAAGTACGTCGGCAGCGCGGCGTCAGTGCGCGTGAAGCTGATTTCGTCTTTGCCGATTTTCAGGCCGCTCACCCGGCATCGATCCGCTTCGGCCTTTCCCGTTGCGGCGTCAATCGTCAGCCCGGACGCCTGCTCGTCGCAGCCGAGCGCTTTCAGCATGGCGTACGCCATCAGCGCCTGCCCCGGCGCGCTCGGGTGAACGCCGTCGGGGATCATCGTGAAGGCGGGGTCGTCCGCCTTCGCGCGCTTCTGAACGTCCGTCATCAGGCGGTTGAGGTCGTAGTACGGCAGGTTCTCGCGCTTTGCCAGCAGTATGACGCCGTCGGAGAAGCGGGCGAGCGTGGGGTTGTAGATGGCCATTCTCTCGGGCGCGTTCCAGTTCTTGCGGTCGGGGTCCACGACACCCGGGGGCAGCAGAACCACCCTTGCGCCCGCGCCCTTCAGCCGGTCCACGAGGCCGGTCATGCCATCCATGAAGTTCGCGTACAGCTTCCTGTCGAAGTGTGTCACCCCGCCGTCGTTCATGCCGTAGCAGATGCTGACGACGTCCGGCTTCACCGACAGGACGTCGCGGTCGAGGCGTGCCAGGCCGCCCGGCGCGCGCTCGCCGCTCCAGCCGGAGTTGCGGAAGGTAAGCAACGTGTCCGGGTAGCGAAGGGCGAAGTAGTTCATCACATAGCGGGTGTGAATACGCTGGGCTGTGATGCTGTCGCCCAGGAAGACCATTCGGTCTCCATCCTCAAGAAGCGGCCGGGCCATGACGGCGGCCGAGCAGAGCAGGATTGCCGCTGCGGCCGCGGCCGCAGCCGGAACTGCGGGGCGAAAACTGGAGCGGGAAAGAGCCATTTATTACCTCACGGAACGTCTTCGAGCTTGCGGCTATTCTACAGGCAGCCGCGCTCTCGGGGCAAGGCCGCCGCCAGACAGGATTGCCGGTATACTGTGCGGAACAGGTACGGTGGCTCTTCAGCACGAGATTCTGGCTGAAGAGGCAATCTCGCTGGAAGGAGCAACAGAAATGGTGGAATATCGCAGGTTTGCGCCGCTTGCAGCGCTGGGCGCGGCGACGCTGGTCGTTTTGATGGCCGGGTGCGGGAAGAAGGACGCCGATGTGACAGAGGGGCCCGGTCCCGTCCCGCCGCCCGTCGCCGAAACCCCCTCGAAGCCAGTTGCGCCGGCAGCGCCGGCGGCGCCGAAGGCGCTCTCCGGTGACGCCTGGGCCGACATGGCGTCACCGCGAAAGGCAGTCAAGAGCTACACGATGGTGATGGACGTGGGCGGCGTGGCCACAATGCAGAGCATGAAGCTCGCGGATGGCGTGCCGGTTGCGATGAAGATGGACATGGGCGACAGGGGCTGGGTGCTGACGCAGTTCGACAAGAAGGTTCAGTATGTTTTCAACCCGCAGACGAAGGTCGCCATGAAGACGCCCCTCCCGCAGGACACGAACATCAAGGGCGAGATGGACAAGCAGATCGGCAAGTTCAAGAAAGAGGGAGTCAAGGTCACCAACGACACGGTGGACGGCCTGGCCTGCTGGAAGGTGGCGACCGCCGAGGGCGCGGCCTGGATGGACAAGAATTACGGCCTGCCGAGGCAGATGGAGTCAGGGGGCAAGGTCACCAAACTGAAGTACGAGGCGATCAACGCAGTCCCGGACAGCGTGTTCCAGCTTCCGGCGGGCACGAAGGTGCAGGATATGGCCGACGTCATGAAGCAGATGCCGAAGAACCTGCCGAAGGGAGTTCCCGCGATTCCGGGCCGCTGAGAGCCCCGCGAGCGTAAGATCAACCCGGCCCGGTCTCAGCAGCCGGGCCGGGTCCCAAATCCCCTTTACGGCTTCAGCCAGGCGCGCACCTCTGCTGGCGTCTCAAGATACCTCGCGACGGGCGCCTCCTCCGCCCAGTCCACCTCACCCAGACGAATGACCCCCGCCGAGAACGCGGCGAGCAGGCTGCGCGTGCCCTTCTCCTTCAGCACCTCCACCCCGATCGCATCGCGCCAGAACTCTCGCCCGCTCGAGAAGCTGAACCGGTCGAACCGGTCGCTTTCGAATATCCAGTTGCGGATCTCCGAGCCTCGCACGGCGGCTGTTGCGCTCAGGAACCATCGCCCGCGGCGGTTCAGCAGAATCGCCGATTCGAGGCTGCCCTGCGGATGTCCGCCCTGCAGGCGCGGCTCGTAGCCTTCCGCTGCGCCCACCAGAATCGGGCCGTGGTCTTCCCACGACTCGAGATTGGCCGACGAAGCCATCGCGATGCAGGTGGCGCCCTCACGCGTGTTGGCGGTGTAGATCATAAAGACCCGCCCATCCTGCTCGAACAGGTGGGGGTCGCGGCAGCTGGCTATTCCGTCCGTTCTCCAGAAGCTCCACGGGCGGTCCTTTGCGGGAGACAGCGGGTTGCCTTCCCAGCGGGTCCAGTTGAACAGGTCGCTGCTGAACGCCAGCCCGATATCCTGCGATATGCGCTCGTTGATTCCCGTGTAGGCCATCACATACGTGTCGCCGCGCTTGAGGATGTTCGGCGCCCACACGTGCGCGCCTTCCCAGGTTTCGGGGCGAATCCAGATGGCGGGCTCGTGCACGCTCCAGTCGAAGAAGTCCCGGGTGGAGGCGTGGCCCAGGTACGTTTCGTGACCGGGATAGAATGGCGTCCCCTCCTGCAGGCGGCGTTCGATGTAGAAGAAGTGGTGCTCGCCCTCGTGCTCGGCGGCGCAGAAATCCGCGACGCTGCCGCCCACCGGCCGGAAGCCCTCCCCCGGCGCCTCCACATGGCGCTGGCGGTAGTGCGCGTTGCGCATCGCGATGAGTGTTTCCTCGAATTCGATGATGTTGATGGCGGCAGCCTCCCCGGCGTGATCGTATCTCCAGTGCGTTCGACGCCTGGGCGCGGGCATCCTCTGGCATCGGCGCGCGCCCGTCCATGCAGGTGGGGCCCGCGGCTTTCGCCAGCGGGCCCCGAGCCTGTGTCCTCATCTATTGAGAACGGGTCAGTTCAGCAGCGTGACGTCTCCCGGCTCGCCGCGAACCCGCAGTGTCGGAATGACCACCACGGTTTCGTCCGCAAGCAGGTTCTCTTCCAGAGTCGAGATACCAGTCACGCGGACCAGATCGCCGACCTCCAGGCCGCTCAGGTCAACCGTCAGACCGGACGACACCTGCAGAAGCAGGGGGGTGCCGTCCAGCTGGACGCTGGTGTCGTCGAGCAGGAAACCGATTCTCGTGTCCGTCCCGAGGAACTCGGTGACCTTGCCCTGGACCGTCACCAGCAGGCCGACGTTGTTGAGGCCGACGCCGCCGGTGATGCCGGCAGTCTTCGTGTTCAACGCCTCGCCGCCCATCTTGTCCGCGCGGATCCTCAGGGGAACCGGCGTCGTTTCAGGGCTGGCAGCCGCCGTCGCGATGGCAACCGTATCGGTGATGGTGCGAATCTGGTTCTGCGTGGTGATGACACCCGCCACACTCACGACAGTCCCGACAGGATGCTCCATCTGGTCAACGGCGATGCCGCTCGCGCGGTCAGGCTCCTGGATGACTCCGTCGGTGTTGCTGCCAGTCGCCAGATTGGCGCTGACATACTTGCCGGCGAATGCGACAGGCAGAGCTTTCACGAACACGTAGTAGGTCTGACCGGCAACCAGCCCCGGGGCGGGGATGGCTATATCGGCCTGCTGCAGCAGGCCTGCGGACGTCCAGCCCACCACGTCCTGTGTGCTGCTCGAAGTGCCGACTGCGTACTGATACTCCACGATATCCGAGGCCGAGGTGCTCTCGGTCCAGCGCGCCTGCAGCGTGCTGCCCACAGGCGAGTACGGCCCGGCATCCGACACGAACGGAGCCGTGGGAGCATCGGCGCTGTAGATGAACGTGAAGATCGTCTTCCATTCGTCGGCGTCGTTGCCCGCGCCGTCGCGAGCACGGACGCGCAGATAGTAGGTGCCGGTCGCGCTCACGCCCGCCGGGTCATACTCCGCGCTCGTCACGAACGTTTCGCTCGTGCCCGACGAGTCGTCGCCGAAGTACACGCTGTACCCCTGAATGCCGGACAGTGCGTCCGTGCCAGCAGGCCAGGTGAACGCGGGGTCGGACACCTCCGACTGCACGACGCCGGTCTCGGCGCCGCCGGTCTCGGTCGCCATGCCCGGGTTCTCGGGAGCGGTGCCGTCGTACTTGTACGGCCCCAGATCCAGCGTGCCGCCCGGTGTTCCTTCGCCGTTCAGCGCCTGAACGTGCAGATACCAGCTTCCTTCAGACCCCACCGGCAGCGGCAGGTCGCCGGAATCCCACACAGTCTCGGTGCCCGCGAACGTATGCGTCGGACTCTGGTTCCAGACGTAGCGGTAGCCCGCCACCGTGCCGGCTCCGAAGCCTCCGACCGCGGTGAACGTGAACTGCGCCGCGTTCGTCCAGACGTCTACCGGCTTGTCGCACACGATGGCGCCCGTCGTCGGGGGCGCGGCCAGCGTCCACTCGGTCACCGCGGCCGAGCTGAAGCTGTCGAGCGTCCCGTTGAACGCGCGCAGCGTCCGGGTGTAGGCCGTGTTCGGCGCAAGGCCGCCCTCGTCAATGGCCCCTGCGCTGCCGGTGCCGGTCAGTGCGCCGGTGGTCGCCTTGACTGTGTTCGCGGCGTCCACCACCTTGAACCCGATCTCGTTGTTCGAGTTGTCGGTGAAGTTCCAGCGTATGGCGGTCGGGCTGAGAGACGCCGTCGCTCCGGGTGTCGGCGCCGGATGCGGCTGCGCGGCATACATCGCCACGTCGTCGAACCAGGCTTCCTGGTTGACCCGGTAATGGTAGCCGTAGGCGACCATATTCAAGCCGTGGGTCTGAGTGTCGAGCGTCCGGTCCAGCGTTGCAACCAGCGCGCCGTCAATGTACGCCTTCACATCGCCCGTTCCGGTGTAGGGCAGGAAGTCCAGGGTGAACTTGTGCCATCCGGCCGTGCGGGTCTTGATCGCGGCTCCAGGCCAGTACCAACCCGTGCAGCCCGCGCCGCACACCTTGTAGTTGCCGACGCTGTAGGTCTTGAAGGTCCCCGGCGAAGCCGAGTAGGTGCCGATGTAGTAGATCGCGCGGACAGTGCCAACGCTGTCTATGCAGCGCACCTGCAGGCCCTGCCGGCTGGCATCGTTCAGTTCCGCGCCCGCGTTGGTGGTGAAGCTGACGTTGTCCGCGTAGTAGTAGAGCGGGGTCACCGTGGCATTTACGTAGCCCCAGTGTCCGGCCCAGATCTTCGCGGTTCCCGCGGGGACAGTGCCCGAGACCGAATAGGCATGCCAGGCGTTATCCGTCGCGATGTTGGCGGAGTAGTCCGTCTGGATAACCCCTCCAGCCCCATCGAAGAACTGCACGAAGCAGCGCGGGGGTGTGGTCCACGACTTGCCCGCGGGCGCGGCCGGCCACTTAACCGACATGGTCAGGCTATAAGGCTGGCCGGCCGCGAAACCACTGGTGATCTCCTTATGGCATCCGGATGTCCATCCGGCGATGGTGGTGTCGCTGCTGCTGCCGCCGCGCAGGGCGCCGCTGACGCTCACCAGCGTGTCGTAGGCCGCGTTGCCGCCCTGGTTCGTGCTGGCCCAGCCGTCCGTCGTCCCCTCGAACTTCGCCTCATAACCGACGCCGCCGCCATCGAAGAACCAGGTCTCGAACTTCGCCTGCGCGAATGCGGGCACAAACTCGTGGCCGATGAGACACCCCTGAGTGCTGACGTCAGACGTCCGCGTCCTCAGCGAGTTGCTGCCCGTCCAGGTTCCGTGGTTCCTGGCGGCATCGAGGACTGGCGGGTACGGCCCGGGCATGGAGCCCTCGACAAGCGGCACCCAGTAGTCCAGGTTCGCGAAGCCGTCCTCGAAGATGGGAACCGTCCCCGGGAACGTCGTTGCGGTCGCGGTGTTCGAGGCCGCCGACAGGTTGTTCGCCGCGTCCTTCGCCTTCACCGTGTAGCTGTACGACGTGTTCTGCGCAAGACCGTTGTCCTGGAACGTCGTCCCGGTCGCA
>JAGVUD010000070.1 GCA_019136435.1 Armatimonadota bacterium
GGGGTCCTGCCTGGGCCGGGACTTCATGCCCGAATGGGCGTCCCGCGTCTGCGCTCTATGGAGAGAGACGCTCGATCAACTCAAGGGCGCGCCAGACTCCGTCGCGACCACCCTGGACTGGGCGATCAAGTACGGACTGTACCGCGCTCACATCGCTCGTCTGGGGGGCGACGCTGATATCCTCGCTACGCCGCTCCGCATCCGGCCAGAGCGCAGGCGAAGGGCCAGGGCCGAGGTGAGCCCGCTATCGGATCTGGCCGAGATGCTGCTCGGATGTGTCCAGGAAGATGATGATTCCGAGGACGAAGAGGACGTCGAGCACCCGCACGAGGACGTGGCCGAGAACCAGGACAGCCGGCTCCCCGGGGGGCTTAGGCCAGCCGCCCTTGCGGATGAGTTGTTTGCCGTTGACATGAGGTTCGGCCAGTTGGGTAACGACGGCGTGTTCGAAGCCTTGGACCGGGCGGGCGTCCTGACACACGAGATCGCCGAGGTCGGTGACATCGCGCCAGCATTGTCCGAGCCGCCGACGCTGGGGCGCGCTCGTGTACGAGGAGAGTGCGTAAAGCGGCTCCACGGCTCCGGCAGGTCCTATCACTGCAGTTGGGACCGGGTTGTGGATACCCAGAGCGGGAAGCGGCTGGATCTCACAGACCCCTGGTGCGCGACCGAAGCCTGGACTTCGGCGGATGCGGGGCAGGATCCAATGGTAAGCATCTTGTTGGGGACGAGGGTGCGTGCCCGCCGGCGGCTCACGCGGGACTTGCACCAGGGTGGTGTCTAGAGTGGCGGCTTCTGATGTAGAACTGAAGGGCAGCTTGCGGCGGCGCGGCATCCGGGCGGAGCGCCTGGACAGCCACACGATAGTGCTCAGGAAGGTACCGACCAGCCCACACTATTTCAACAAGGAGCATACCAACCTGATTGTTGCCCGGAGGGGGAAGAACGGGCAGTATGTTGTGTGCGTGGACGAGGACCTCGAATATCATGGTGAAGACCGGGCACTTGCGCGCGCATTTGCGGAAGGCCCCGTCCAGTCGGGCTGGAGGGCGATATTCCTGCCGGGTGGGGCGGCGGACTTGCCGCGGGTGATCGACTATGCCCTTGAGGCACTCGGCTTTCACTCGACCGAGCCTCGTCTTCCCTCCAACCAGGCCACTGTGGCGGAGAGGGTGGATCTTGACGCAATCGGTGTCGAGTTGGCCGTGGATGCGCTGGAGTACGAGGGCGCCGCAACCGTGGGCCGTGAGAGCCAGATTAACGCCGTGGTGGCGGCCGTTGCCAAATGGGGGCAGGCCAGACTGCCGGTCGTTGTGGGTGAACCCGGCGTCGGCAAGACGCAAGTCGTGCAAGCAGCGGCGCGGAAGCTGAAGCAGGGGGATTCAAAACTGCGGGTTGTCTTGACGGACGCAGCCTCGCTGTTTGCCGGTGCGATGTTTCCGGCCGACCGGGAGGCAGCACTGACGCCCCTGCTCGAGGAAGCGCAGTCAGTTCCGGGGACGATTCTGGTGCTGGAGCACATCGATCTTATCGTCGCCCAGACCTTTGTTGGGGGTTTGCTGCTGGCCAGGTCTTCGGACGCCGGTCTGCGGATGGTAGGGACTTCCCTGCCATCATCGCTGAAAGCGCTCACAACCGGGCAACTGGGGCGGCGGCTGCACATTGTGCGGCTCATTGAACCGACCGCTGATGAAACGGTTGATATACTGCGAAAGCTGATACATCAACTGAGCACACACCACGGCGTTGAAATCGACGAGTCGTGCCTGGGGTTCTGCGTCAGCACGGCACGGGACATCAGCGGCTGCTATCCAGCGAAGGCAATTGACCTGCTTGACACCGCATGCGCGCTTGCCAGTATGTCCGGGGCCGGCGTGATCGGTCCAGACGATATATGGGCGGCGGCGCGCGCGCGCGATGTCAGCCAGAGGCATGTGCCAGGCGGAATGGAGAGCGAGGAGGCCCCGCAATGAGTGCTGGCGTTGACAGATTCTTCACAGGGAGGTAGTATCGCTGACGAGATTGCACCTCTTGAGTGGAGGCTTAACAGCAGAGTGCAGAATGATCCTCGGGTGGATTCCTCTCCGGAAGCCAATGATATTCCGGAACTGGAGCCCCGGCACAACGGATTCACCGAATCGGACGTCGAGAGTGTAGTTGTCGCCCACTACGCTGTGAACCTGCAGATGAGCTACGAAGACATCGAGCGCATGCTCGGACTGTCGAAGGCAACCGTGGCTCGCCGGCTGGGTCACGTTAAGGAGATGCAATGGCTCTTGCCGCCGAAGCTCTCACCGCCGCCGCCTCTGCAGGAGGAGTGCCTTCGGCGCGTGCAGTGCGTAGATCTGCAGCAGCAACTGCAGGACCTTCTCAAGCCCTATGGTCTTCACAGGGTCACGGTCTTACAGGACAAGCGGGTACGGGACGACGAGCCGCACGAGGTTCTGATCAGAATGGGGCAGGCTGCGGCTACCAGGCTGGTTGAAGCGCTGGGAGGACGCGACCGGTCCTCGGAACCTGACGGAGTGGTCGTCGGCGTGAACTGGGGCTACTCCACCCGGTGGACCATTCAACACCTGACGCAGCAAGACTCCAGTAACAGCGACCTGGCGTTTGTGCCGCTGATCGGCAATCTTTCCGTGGAGGACCAGCGGGAGAAGGAATACGAGGAAGCATGGCGGTGCTCCGCCAACCGGTTGGCCCGACAGGCGGGCGAGAGGTTCATGGCCAGGGAAGCCCGCCGTCTCACCACCCCCGCCATCATCCCGAGAAAATTCCTGGGCAACCGGGAAAAGCTCGACACGGTATGGGAATTCATTGAACAGGACCCATCGTATCTCAGGATTTTCGGGAGCGGATATCACAACGGGACCGCCAACCAGGACGAAACGCTGATAGGCCGGATGGATACCATCATAACGGGCATGAGCGCGCTGGAAGCGACCAGTTCGCTCGTGGAGATGGCGCGCCTCATCGATCAGCACGAACTGGACCAACTCAGAAACGCCGGCTACCTGGGTGACCTCGGTGGCCATCTGATTCACGATCCTGAACAGAAGATCACTCATGAGGCCACTCGCAAGCTTGCGGAGTCGCTGGGCGATCTCGTGATCTCGGCCAGGCCGGACGATTTCAGGGCGGTGGCTCAGCGCGCTGACCCGGGCAAGCGCCCGTGGACTGGTGTCTTCATGGTGGGAAGGGGTGTGGGGAAGGCCCCCGCTCTCCTGGCCGCGTGCCGGATGGGGGCCGTGACAGAACTCTTCACGGATCGAGCCACCGCACAGCGCATGGCGGAGTTGTTGGGTTGTCCAGG
>JAGVUD010000045.1 GCA_019136435.1 Armatimonadota bacterium
CTGACGGGCGTCGTGGCGGACTTCCGCTTTGTGCTGCTCAGCCGGTGCGGCCACCACCCCTGGAACGAGCGGTGGGCGAGGGACGAGTTCTTCGAGATACTGAAGTCAGAGGTAGCCTAACTCATCCGGAAGTCGATATTGGCGGGCGGCGGATACTGGCTGCGCACGCGCTCCCGCAGCGCGGCGTCCACCGGAATCCCCTCCGCCGCCGAAATCCGCCTCTCGTGCATGGCAAACCAGAGATTCGTCAGCAGCACCTCGCCTTCGCGAACCGAGTTGAACTCCTGCTTCAGCGCTTTCTCGAGTTCATCGAGATTGCCCATCTCCAGAGCGGCGGCAGCGGCCATGATCCGAATGCGCTCATTCGCTCGTATCTCGGCGTCAAGGCTTCGGGTGAAATCGCGCAATTCCCTGTGACGCCCCGCCTGAAGCAGCGAATGCGTGCACTCGACGGCCAGTGGCAGCACCTTCGGCCCCGCCTCCCACGCCTCCAGAAGCTGATCAGCGCATGCGCCGATCTTGCCGCGGCCGCCCGAGAGCCTGGCGATATTCCTGAGCGCCCAACTCGTCCTGCGATGCGCCAGCGAACGCTCCCACGCGCGCCGCGCGCCAGCCCGGTCTCCGGCCTCCCGCCTCATCACCCCAATATGCAGCCACGAGAGCCAGTGATCGCTCTGTCTGCGCCCCGCGGCCGCCGTCAGAAGCCTTCGCCACTCAGGCTGCACCATATAATGCCCCGGCCCCTTCTCCGGCTCCCATTCGGGGAACGCTCCCCCCTCCAGCAGCGAGAGCCACGGCGCCTCGGCCTCTCCCATGGATTCCCCGGGAAACAGCAGTTCCGCCGGAATCCGGTCCGGCTCGCCTGCCGCGTTCAGCCTACTGCGCTCCAGCGCTCCCCAGCCGGACCCGCTGAACAGAATCCCGTCCGGCGCGGCACTGGAAGACTCTGCAAAAGCAGCGTCGCGCTTCTCCACCTCCGCGCGCGGCAGCTTCTGCTCCAACTGGTCTTCAACTGCGCCCCGCGCCGCAGCCCAGTCGCTGCCGTGAACGGCATCCGCCCGAGCCTCGATGTACCCGTACGCCTCCGTCCACGACCATTCGGCCAGCGGCGGCATCGGCAGGCACTCCAACTGCGTGCGCGCGAGGCCCGCCTGAATCTCGATGTACTGCCAGCCCGGCCCACCCAGATAGTTCTGCCAGCGCCTGCCGCCCTGTCCCATCCCGAAGTAGAACAGCTTGCGTCCCGCCAGCCGGTCCGTGGATGTCTGGACAAATCCGCGCCCTTCGCCGTCCACGGCGGCAATCCAACGCCGGTGACCCTCCGGGATCCGCATGAACAGTTCGCCCGCCGCGCCCGCGTTCGTCGAGTAGGTCAGATCCGGCCCGTTTCGTGAAGGCAGATCCTTCACCGTGAGACCTTTCGCGCCGCCCGTGATGACCGAATCCGCCGGAGCGATCACCCGCACATCCTCCGCTTCCAGCACGCCCATGTTCGTCCACCAGTACATCGGCAGAACGCGCTCGTGCGGGTTCACAAGGCGAACGCGGCTGTAGAGGAACGGGGAGCCCGGGGGCAGGTGGAAGTCAATCTGCCAGGGGAAGCAGCGCACCCGGTCCCATTCGTACAGCCGCAGCACGGGGTAACCTCCCGGCGCCGTCACACGCGCGGCGAACACCGGCGAGCAGGTCAGGTGATAGTGCCCGGTGACGCAGGTGTTCCACTCGATGCCCCCGGCGAACCAGGCGTTGCGAAGGCCAAGGTTGGCGGGTTGCCACAGTGGGTTGCGCGCCAGAAGCTCCCGCTCCAGCGGTTTGTGAACAAGCGACACCATCCGCCCGCCCAGCCCGGGCAGGAATGTCGCTTTCAGCAACTCGTTCTCCAGCACGATTGACGAGAAGTCCCGGGGTTTTCGCGCGCGGTTGTAGCTGTCCTGCATCCGGTGCGGCAGCACGAGCGGCTGCGTCCACTGACCCAGCCAGCGCCGCTCTGGCTCCGGCACGGTGTCATCAACCGCAATCCGCGCGTGCTCCGAGCGTCCGCGAAACACAGGAAGCGGGTTCTCCGGCCCGAGATCGGCTGCCGGAATCGTGTATGTTTCCAGTCTCAGTTCTGTCACTAGCTGCCCCCAGAAGGCGTAGGAATGGGGCAGCCGCGGCCGCCCGCACAACTATAGCAGAGGCGGCGCTCCGGGTCACCATGAAAAAACGGCCCCCGGGGCGAAAACCCCGGGGGCCGATGTCTCTTGTCTGAAGCCTTCGCCTCAGCTACATGTCGTAATCGTCCATGCCGCCGCCCGGCGCCGCCGGAGCTTTCTTCTTCTCCGGCTTCTCGGCAACCAGCGTCTCGGTCGTGAGCACCATCCCCGCGATGGACGCGGCGTTCTGCAGCGCGCTGCGAGTCACCTTGACCGGGTCCACGATGCCGGCCGGGATCATCTCGACGATCTCGCCCGTCAGCGCGTTGAGGCCCCATCCGGGCTTCTCGGTGCGCTTCACGTCGTTGACCACCACGCTGCCCTCCAGACCCGCGTTCTCGGCGATCTGCCTGAGCGGCTCTTCCAGCGCGCGCCGGACGATGTCGCCGCCGACCGCCTGGTCGCCCTTCAGCTTCATCTTGTCGAGCCTGGGGATCAGATTGATCAGCGTCACGCCGCCGCCCGCTACGATTCCTTCTTCAATCGCCGCGCGGGTGGCCGACAGCGCGTCCTCGAACCGATGCTTCTTCTCTTTCAGCTCGGTCTCAGTGGATGCGCCGACCTTGATCACCGCAACGCCGCCCGCCAGCTTGGCGAGCCGCTCCTGCAGCTTCTCGCGGTCGTAGTTCGAGTCTGTCTCCTCGATCTGCTTGCGGATGAGCTGAATGCGTCCCGCCACAGCCTCGCGCGAGCCCGCGCCTTCGATGATCGTCGTCTTCTCTTTCGAGATGATGACCTTCTTCGCCGACCCGAGCTGGTTCATCTCCAGGTTCTCGAGCTTCAAGCCAAGGTCTTCGCTGATGAACTCGCCTCCGGTGAGCGTGGCGATGTCGCGCAGCATCTCCTTGCGGCGGTCTCCGAAGCCCGGGGCCTTGGCGGCCGCGATCTGCAGCGTGCCGCGCAGGCGGTTCACAACGACGGTCGCCAGCGCGTCGCCGTCCAGGTCCTCGGCGATAATCACTAGCGGCCTGCGCGCCTGCGCGATCTTCTCGAGGAACGGTACCAGGTCGGCGGCGGCCGAGATCTTCTTCTCGAACACGAGGATCAGCGGGTTTTCGTAAACCGCTTCCATTCTTTCGGGGTCAGTGACCATGTAGGGCGAAA
>JAGVUD010000083.1 GCA_019136435.1 Armatimonadota bacterium
ACATGGCTGACTCGCGGGGCCTGCTCGTGCGCCCCGAGAGTCTCGACGTTATCTGGCTGCCCCACTTCGCCCGCTGCATCGAGCCGCTGGTCCGCGCGGGAGTCACGCTCATCTGGCACTGCGACGGCAACCTCATGGCGCTCGTGCCCCGGCTGCTCGAAGCCGGGGTCAAGGGCTTTCAGGGTTTCCAGTACGAGGACGGAATGGACTACCGCGCCATCTGCCGCACCAAAACGCGCGACGGCGAGGAGCTTCTCATCTTAGCCGGGGTATCGGTGACGACGACGCTCCCGCACGGCACACCTGTGGATGTGAGGGACGAGCTGCGTTTCCTCGTCGAAAACGGACCCCGGACCGGGCTGATTCTCGGCGCGTCCAGTTCGATCACGCCGGGAGTCCCCTGGGAGAACCTCCGGACTCTGGTCGACGGGCTGAAGCACTATCGCGAGCACGGCCGGGACTGACGCGCATCGAGGCGGCATCGCTGCCAGGGCACACAAAAAAGCGCCGGAGGAACCTCAGGCATTCCTCCGGCGCGCACAACCCTGCGACGTGGTGATGAAGTCAGGCTACGGCGTGAACAACTCCAGTTCCGCCGGGTCTTCCCGTCCCCGGAGAACGCGTATCATCTTGCCGTCCACGATCTGGGGCGTCACGACTCCCGTGACAATGGCCCAGTCTCCCTCCAACCACGGAAGCAGGCCGGTCTTGATCACCTTGATCCCCGCTGCTGTCGTTGCCGCGTCAACACGGGAACCGTCGTCAATCAGGAAGTAGTCCTCGGCGTAGTCAATCCGGGTGATCTTGCCGGCGGTCTTCATCAGCACGCCGGTGTTGTCAAGCCCGAACGCGGCCGGGGCGCCCGTTTCACCTGCGAAGCCTGCCCCGCCGATGGCGGCGTTGGTCACCTTCATCGGCGCGAGCGGGCTGTTACCGGTCACAGATACTGTGGCGCTGCGGATTACCCGCTCGCCGTCGGCGGTTGTCCCGAGACGCCCGGACACCAGCACGGTGTCCCCCAGTTGAGGCAGCGCGTCCAGCGTCTCAACACGAATGCCGGCCGAGCGGTCGGGTGATTCGATGTAGAAGAACCCCGCCTCCGAAAGCGGCACCAGGTTCACAACCTGCGGCGCCGTGAAGTTCACGACGACTCCGTCCGGACGGGGAGCGCCCCGGAGGTCGTTGGCAAGGCGAACGTACTTTGCCTCGCCGACCCCGGTGACATCAACCGTGCCGGTGCTCAGAATCTGGGTGCGCAGTGTCCGGTTGACAAGGTCACACGGACCCGCGTCTCCGCCCGCCACATAAACGTATCCCTGATACTGGGCAATAGCGAAGTTGCTGCGAACGACCGTACCCTCTTCTTCGACAACCATCGGAGGGTCAGCGCCCCACGTGTTCTGTTTCTCTGCGTCGGGGTGGAACTCCGAGAAGTAGTGGAAGGCCTTGTCGTAGGCGCAGGCTACCGGGCCGAAGTCCCCGCCAAAGACCGCCGGATACTGAATATCACCGTCGGCGATCGTGAGCGCCCTCGTGCCCGAGACCCCGCCAACGGGGATGTTCGCGATCGGTTCCCAGGCTGATTCCGGAACACTCAGATTCAGCCGCGCGCACTGAGCTGTCTGCGTGCTGACTGTCGAACCGCCCAGCCAGTAGGCCCACATGCCGCCTGTGCCGTGGTCGGCGACGGTCATCGCACCGCCCTGCCGACCTCCGTAGGGCGAACCGCTGGGGTCCGTGGACCATGTGTCCGTGACCGGGTCGTACACCTCGTGCGGCGCCCCTTCCGGAGTGCCGGTATCCAGCACTCCGCCCACGACGTGCATCTTGTTTTCAAACACGAAGACTCCGGCATACCGCCGCGCGGTCGGCATGGGCGTCCCTGTGCTCCACGTCTTGGCGATGGGGTCGTAGATGTAGAGGATGTTGCTCGGATCGAGGTCTTCCGGGTCGTCGGTGGTGTCGTTCTTGTTCGCGTCAACCGCTCCACCGGTGATGTAGATTCTGGTCTTGCCCGTGCTGTCCTGCAACGCCGCTCCCACGGACTTGCTCAGGTTCACGGGCATCGGGGTCTCGGTCTTGGGGCCCTTGCTCTCGTCCGACGTCGTCCACGTGTTTGTGTTCATGTTGTACACTTCGACGTCATCCGAGAAGGAATCCTCGAAATACTGAGCGTTGACATGTCCGTCCGCTCCGCCCAATACATAGAGTTCCGCCCCGATCTGAGCATAGGCAAAGCGCGTGCGGCTGGTCGGTATTTCGGCCTGCACGTTCTCCCAGACGCCGAAGAGCGGCGTTTCAGGAGCTGGAGGAACAGGGGTGTTGCCCGGATTCAGAGCGGCGCGAAGCATCGTGCCGTCCACCGTTCCCGACGGGTCAAAGCCCCCCGTGATATAGACGCTGTCGCCCATTATGCCGATTGCGAACCGGCCCGCGCGCGGGCGTGCTGCCTCGCCGACAGTGATTGTGCTGTCCACGATCCAACCATTCGGCTCGGGCTGATAGACCAGAATCTGATCGCTCGCGCCTGTCTCAGCTGATTGGCCGCCAAAGACAGCCGGATACTGGGTGGACGCATTGGTCGAGTCTTTCCCCGGAAGCGCCAGCGCGACATGCCCCACCAGCGGGCTGGGCATTGTCTTGATCTCCTGCCAGTCGGCCGACGGATTGTCTGCGTCCCTCCTGATTGCGCTCTGCGTCGAGAGTACTCCTCCCGTGCCGCCGCCGAACTTGTAGATGAAGCGGGTGCGCGTGTCGGCCGCCGTCTGTGGCTGCGGAGTGACAAGCACTCCCGCCGGTTCGCGCTCGGGCGGCGGGGACTGCTTGATGGAGTAGCTCCATGAGTCTGCTATCGTTTCGTCAGTGCCGGCTGTTGCCGGGTTGTCGCGCCGCCCGGGGTTGTATATCTCGTACGCATTGTTGTTCGGGAAGCCGCACCCGCCCGGATCGACTGTGCAGACGCCGTTCAGCAGGTGCAGGAGCACCTCGAAGGTCCCGTTGGCGTCGCTGTCCGTAAAGGGCTCGCCCGGATTCCAGTCGCCGTCCATGTTGAGATCGGTGAATCGCTCCGGCACTTTGACAAGGGCAGCGCCCCAGCCCTCAACCGCCTTCAGAGCCCGGGCTGTGTTCCATGTGTGCCCGAAGAAGTCGTAGACCTGCACGGCCTTGGATGCGATAATCTCTTCGGTATCGGTATCGGCGTCCTCGTCGAAGACGTCCGGTCCGATTCCCCCGACAACGGCCACGTACTTCTTCGCGTTGTCGTAGGGGTCGGGGATGACGCTTGCCGATGCCCGCCGCCAGCCGCCTGAGACCGGTACACCTCCACCGTGCCGACGATCATGTCCGTTCCAGGGCCGGTCTGGCCGCCGATGACAATGAGGCTGTTCCCGTTAACAACCGCGCTGGCGACATTCGCCCGCGGAGTTGGCATCGGGGGGAGGGGAGGGAGGGGAGTGCCTGTGGGAGCCGTCTCAACCCAGCTCCCGACCAGCGGGCCCTCGGCCCCGATTGCGGGAGTGGAGAGGGTTGCGGCAGTCGCCATCGCCGCAATCGCGACAGCGAGAACTGCATGCTTGAAGGGT
>JAGVUD010000266.1 GCA_019136435.1 Armatimonadota bacterium
AAAGATGCCCCGTATCTGGTGGACAACTTCTTCCGCTCGGTGGCCCAGTGGGCTCTGTACAAGGGTATCTGCGACTACTTCGGCACGACGCCCACCTGGGACAAGTACTCCGATGAGTACGTGAGCGACACCATTCCAACCACTATGGAGTCCGGAAAGACGTACAGTGTCAGCGTCACATTCCGCAACCGGGGCGTGCTCTGGCGCGAGGCGAACGCCTTCCGGCTGGGGGCTGTCGGCGAGAGCGACCCGTTCACGGCCGCAAAACGCCACACCATCTCCGGCGAAGTACGGGCGGGGCAGACCTGCACGTTCACCTTCAACATGACCGCGCCCGCTCCCGGAACCTACACGACCGACTGGCGGATGCTTCGCGAGGGAATCTCCTGGTTCGGCGCGACCTGCTTGAAGACGGTCACCGTGACCGCAGCCGACAGCGAGCCCCCGTCCATGCCCACCGGGCTAACCGCCACTCCGCAGAGCCCCATCCGGGTGGACCTGAGCTGGACCGCCTCCACCGACAACACCGGAGTAACGGGATACGACATCCGGCGCAACGGCGCGATAGTCGGAACCAGCGCCGGAACGACCTATACCGACACCGGCCTTACACCCGGCACGGACTACACGTATGAAGTCCGCGCAAAGGACGCTTACTCCAACGTCTCCGATTGGAGTGCTCCGGCCGTCGCGCACACGCCCACGGACGGCGAGGCGCCGTCAGTTCCCACGAACCTTGTCGCGAACGCGACGAGTTCCACGACGGTTGCCCTCGGCTGGACGGCCTCGACAGACAATGCCGGGGTGGCGGGCTACGACATCCGGCGCGATGGAGCCATCATCGGCTCGAGCGCGACCAACAGCTACAACGATTCCGGCCTGACAGCCGGAACTTCCTACGTTTACGAAGTGCGGGCGCGCGACTCCGTGCCGAACTACTCCGGCTGGAGCGCTCCCGCGAGCGTCCGGCCGCCGCTCGGCGCAATGGATGTCTTCGTTGACGGGTTCGACGGAGGCCTGACGAACTGGACGCAGACCGCGGGCAAAGAGTTCGCCTACAGCACAACCCAGAACCACGGTTCCTACACCGGCGGCGGCGCGGCGTACTGCGGATCTCTGGAGTCCGATCAGATGGCCCACTACTTCGACCGCCCGTTCGCTCAAGGGACCGTCTCCGGCTACTTCTACGACGGAAAGGGCGGCTGGAAGACCGGCACCTGTGGCAATGCCTACAGGCAGTCGCTCTCGCTCAGGAACCCCGGCGACGCCGTGACCATGTTCCTGGACAACTGCTTCGCCTCCAGCGTAAGCAGCGGCAGCTACTTCTACCGCAAGCTCGGGGGCGGCGGCGAGAACACCTATTTCGCCTACGCCCAGCGCAACCCGAACACCGACTGCAACGGCGCCTGGATCTACTTCGAGACCGATGTCGCCCCGAACACTCCGGGCATGAGCCCGACGGGCGTCGTCACGCTCAAGGTGACGGATGGCGCCGGGACGACAACCGCTCAGACCGATCTACAGACGGACTTCTTCAGCAACGGCATCGGGAAGATCGTTCTCGGGCTGGGGGTCTCCTCGGCTGCTGAGAGCTACTGGGACGACATCCGCTTCACCGCCAGCCCTCCGGGACAGCCGGTGATCTCCGCGGCAAATGCGCTGTCGAGCTCGTCTATCAGGTGGGACTTCTCGGCAATCGACAGCACGGCTTTCGGTCTGGATCTGATGAGTGTCACGGGCGCCCAGATTTCCCCTGCCCATCCGGACTCGGGATGGCTCACCCGTGACGCCGTCTCGTTCACCGAGACCGGCCTGGCGCCGAACTCCCCCTACGCGCGCAAACTTCGCGCCTGGAACGGGACGCTCAACAGCGCGTTCTCGGCGATCGTGACGAAGTGGACGCTGGCTGCTCCGGCGAGCTCCTCGACGGTCACCTGCGACCGCACGGCGGGGACGCTGTACCCGACGCCGGCCTTCAACTTCGAGGCTGCGGGCGGGTTCGGCCAGGGCACGGTGGATTACTACCGGTATGCCTGGAATCAGAACCCTTCCCACACGTTCGCAGGGACGGAGTCGAAGTGGAGTTCCGGCTCTCTTGCGCTGTCCGCGGAGTCTGCCGGAAGCTGGTATCTGCATGTGCAGCCGTTCAACCGAGAGGATGCCGCGAACGGATCGTTCGTTCTGGGCCCGTACAACTACGCTTCTGCCGTGAATCCGATCGGCGCGGCGTGGGCTCTGGCTGACGGCGTGCCTCTCGCGCTGCAGGACAAGGTCGTGACGCATGCGGCGGGCGGAGCGCTCTGGATCGAGGAAGCCGACCGCTCGGCGGCGCTGAAGGTGCTCTCGGCGGCGGCAGCCGTCCGCGGCGATAAGGTCTCCGTGGCCGGCGATCTGGGTCTGTCTGGTCCGCAGCGCGTTCTGACGGCCAGCGACGTCGTGGTTTCCGCCTCGGGCCAGCAGGTTCCTGCGCCCGTGTGGATGGTTCAGAAAACGCTTGGCGGGCAGTCGTTCAACGCGGCGACTCCCGGCGTCACCGGCGCCTCCGGCCTCTACAACGCCGGACTGCTGGTCTCGGCGTTCGGCGTTGTCACATCCGTTGACGTCTCCGACCCGCAGAATAAGTTCTTCTACTGCGACGACGCGAGCGGCCTGCAGGACGGCAGCGGCCGGGCGGGCGTGCGCGTGCGGATTGGCGCGAACACCGAACCGGCCGTTGGCAGCCTGGTCAAGGTTACCGGCGTCGTGGAACTGGAGACAGTGGGCGTGAAGATCGTGCCGGTAATCCTGGCGCGGGATGCCGCCGACGTGACAGGCTTCTGAGCTTCTTGCGGCTGGCGTAATCGTCTGACGGCGCCGGGGGCGTTGCTCCCGGCGCCGTTTCCATCAATACTGCGAAAGCGTGCCGTCGCGCCGCGCGATGTTCACTGCCCGGCGGAACGCGAAGAGGCTCACGGGAAGCAGAAATACGGCGAAGACTCCGAGGACGATCAACTCCGTGCTCAAGCGTTGGACGGGGTAGCCCTTCAGCACCGCCAGCCGAATCGCCTTCAGCGCATGCGTAATGGGCAACAGCGCGGAAAGCGACTTCAGAAACGGAGGGAGCACCTCGATCGGGTAGTAAATACCCCCCAGCAGCCCGCTGACAGTCGCGAAGACCCACGTGACCGGGTCACCCCTCTTGAACACGACGATGAACGCCGCCGACAGCACACCGAACGCGCTCATCGCGAGAATCGTCATGACGATCACCGCCAGCGCCGAGAG
>JAGVUD010000055.1 GCA_019136435.1 Armatimonadota bacterium
CCGCCACGGTCCTCGCGCGGGCGGGCCTCGTTAACGGTGAGAGGGCGTCCGCCCATCTCTTTTCCGTTCATCTCCTCGATGGCTTCGTCTGCCTTCTCATCGGGAATCGTCACAAACCCGAATCCCCTGCCCTCGACCACGGTTGCATCCTCGACGGGTCCGTACGGCTCGAAATAGGCACGGAGATCTTCCTCTGACGCCGCGTACGAGAGGTTGCCCACGTACAGCCGCTTGCTCATTCTCAATCACCTTTCCCCGGAGCCTGTGCCCCGGGACAACGCAGGAACGCCGCAACAGCGATCCTCCCAGTAACCTCCCAATTCTCACACACTCCAAACCGTTCCGTGCTTTTCGGAGACTGATTCAAGATTTCGGCGGCTCGAGAGACAGGCAAACGGGCCACCAACCGGTGAGTTGGAATGCATACACTCTACCCGCACAAGCCGTGCAGGTCAACACCACAGCCGCAAGTTTTTTGTCAGATTGGGCAAAGAACCCTTCGGGAGAACGCAGATGATGCCAGGAATCATTGACGAGCGATGGCACAAGTATTACACTTGTCAAACGTTCGGCGACCGCCGGAACAATCCGAGCAACGCCGATTGGAGGAGTATATGCCCAGACGCCAGTTTTTGCTGACGGAAGACCAGATTCCAACGCGCTGGTACAATATTGTCGCGGATATGAAAGAGCCGCCGCCCCCGCCGCTCCATCCAGGAACGCGGGAGCCGCTGGGACCCGAGGCGCTCGCCCCCATCTTTCCGATGGCTCTGATTGAGCAGGAGATGTCCACCGAGCGCTGGATCGGTATCCCCGATGAGGTGCGTGACGTGTACAAGATTTGGCGCGCCACCCCACTGTATCGCGCGACGCGGCTGGAGAAGGATCTCGACACGCCGGCGCACATCTACTACAAGTACGAAGGCACCAACCCTTCCGGCAGCCACAAGCCGAATACGGCGGTCGCGCAGGCCTACTACAACAAGGCGGCGGGCACGCGGCGGCTGACCACGGAGACCGGGGCCGGTCAGTGGGGAAGCGCCCTCTCCATGGCGTGCAAGGTGTTCGGCATGGAGTGCGTGGTCTACATGGTGCGCTGCAGCTACGACCAGAAGCCCTACCGCAAGATGCTGATGCAGACTTTCGGGGCGGAGGTGCATCCCAGCCCGACCACGCACACGGCGTTCGGTAAGAAGATTCTCGCCGAAGACCCGGACTGCCCGGGCTCGCTCGGGATCGCCATCAGCGAAGCGATCGAGGAAGCCGTCTCGCGGGACGACGCGAAGTACTCGCTCGGCAGCGTACTGAACCACGTTCTTCTGCACCAGACGGTTATCGGTGAGGAAGTGCGACTGCAGATGGAGATGGCGGGCGAGTACCCGGACATCCTGATCGGCTGCTGCGGCGGCGGGAGCAACTTCGCGGGTTTCGCCTTCCCGTTCATGCGGGACAAGCTCTCGGGCGAGAAGCCGAACCTGCGCTTCATCGGCGTTGAGCCGGAGGCCTGCCCCACCCTGAGCAAGGGCAAATACGAGTATGACTTCGGCGACACGGCGGGTATGACGCCGCTCCTGAAGATGTACACCCTCGGCAGCCAGTTCGTGCCGCCGTCCATTCACTCGGGCGGACTGCGCTACCACGGGATGTCGCCCATCATCTCGGCGCTCTACGACCAGGGCGTGATGGAGGCCGCGGCTGTTTCGCAGAAGAACATCTTCGCGGCGGCAGTCAAGTTCGCCCACAACGAAGGCATCCTGCCCGCGCCCGAGTCGAGCCATGCCATCTGCACGGCCATTGACGAGGCTCTGAAGTGCAAGGAGTCGGGTGAAGCGAAGGTGATCGTGTTCAACCTGAGCGGCCACGGCCTGCTCGACCTGAGCGCGTACGATTCCTACAACTCGGGCAAGATGGCCTGAGACCCGCACTGGAAGGCTGAGGGCATACAACAAGTGTGGCACGGGAGATGGATGGCGGTTCTTCTGTTATTCCTCTCCCTGCCTGCTTGTTGCCAGGTCGAGTTGACCGGGCGCCTCTGGAAGGAGCGGTATCCGGGAGCGGCTGAGATGTTGGCGATGGGCGGCGTGAGCGCCTTTGCCAGCCCGGACGGGCCGGGCGCACAGCCGATGCAGCACCGGGTGTGGGAGACAGAGCCCGCCGGGTGGTATCGCTTTGCGGGAAGCTCGGGACGCACCACGATACTTTTCACGCTTCCGGGGCACTACATGCGCCCCGCGATGGTCACCAACGTCTTCACCCGCGACGGTGACCGGGTGGACAGCAACGTTATCCCCCGATTTGACGCCGCGGTCTTCGACGAGCGCGAGTGGGACCCCGAACCCGCGCTTGAGTACTTTCAGATCTTCCGCGCGACCGGGCGGAGCGTCACGCAGGTCGGGTTCAAGCTGGCGGACGACGGAGTGGACGGAGGCGGACCCGGCAGTCAGGACGTGACGGTTTCGATACACAGAGCGGGCGCCGGCCCCCCGTCCGCCTGGAAACAGGTCGGGCCGGCAATGCCGGTGCCGGGCGTGGATACCGGAGGCCCGAAAAGCTATGCGTACTCGGCCTGCTGGAACAGCGGCGAAGTTCCCACGATCCCCGGACAGCTGTACGCCGTGCGTCTGCGCCCCGCAAAGACAGTTGGTCACTTCCAGGCATTCTGGAGGGCATCCTCAACGAAGGACAGCGAGTGCTACAGGGTGAGCGCCGCGGGCTGCGCACGGGTGGAGCGAAGCCTGTGGATGAGCGTCGCGGGTGACAACGACGGGCTTCTTGTCCCCTACAACAAACGCATTCACACGCCCTATCGCGGGGAGACGCAGTTCGCCCGGAAGTGGAGCCAGACGTATGTGGCTCAGGGGCGCTCGCTGGCGGGCGTGGCGCTCTATACGATGTTCTCGGGTGTGCAGCCGGGGCTGATGCGGCAGCGGGCGGTGGTGCGGATTCGTAAGGGCGGCCCGGCGGGGCCAGTGGTGGGGACGGAGAAGATTGCGATAGGGAGCGGCAACTACACGGGCGACGCTTCGTGGGGGCTGTTGGGGTGCGCGTATTCGCCCGGAGAGGTTCCTCTGGAGCCGGGCAAGACGTACGCCGTGGAGTTCGAGAGCATCGAGAACAGCTTCACGCTGCGCGGGTTCGTGAACATCAAGGGGATGCCCTCGGACGAGAAACCGGGATTTCACCCCTACCCCAAAGCGCCAGGCGACGACTACCCGGACGGCGCGGCCTATCTGGACGGCAAGACCGAAATCCCCCGCGACCTGGACATGCAGGTCATCGAGTATCAGAACGCGCTTCCGGACTGGGAGAACGCAGTGGACCGCCGCAATCTGATTGCCGACGGCGGCATGGACGGCAGCGAGATGTGGAAACCATTCAGGGTTGACCCGGGCACCGCGCTGGAGAGAGTGAAAGACGAGAACGATGCGGCGAACAGCGTGGCGCGCGTCATCGGCGGCGGCCCAACCGGCAAGGCAGCCGACGGCGGGTACGTTCAGAAGATCGCCGGGCTGAGTCACGAGCAGACGTACAGGCTGAGCGGCAGGCTGAGGTGCACCTGGGCTGTTGATCTGGCGCACGAATGCCGGATCGGCCTGGACGCGACGGGACAGGACACAGACCCGCTCGCCGCCACCATAGTCTGGTCAAAGCCGACGCCCCCGGCGGCAGGCATCTGGACAGAGGTCAACATGGAGCCGCTCCGGCCAGCCGCGGACGCGGTGAGTGTGTGGCTGCGGGCGAAGACAAACCTCACGCAGGACTTCGTCTTCAAGGCCGACACGGACGACATCCGGCTGCACAGGGTGACGACCGCAATCCCACGGCAATAGATTTCCGGGCAGGAACCTGGCAGGCCAGCCGCTAACACCGACAGCAACACGCTCGTAAGGGAGGCCAGTTTTGCCAGACGCCAGAATCATCGCGGCGATCATCGCGCCGCTCCTCATGCTTGCCGCATCGCTGCCCGCGGCCGGGCAGACGCCCGTCCCCACTGATAAGGACAAAGAACGCCTCAAGGCTCTGCGGCTGGATCACCCGCGCCTGATTGCCTTCGAGGAGGACTTCGCCCGCGTGCGGGATATGGCCCGAGGCGACGCGGACGGACAGCGGTGGATGCGCCAGCTTCGAAAAGAGGCGGAAGACCTGCTCGACAAGCCCCCGGCGGAACACAAGCTGGTGGGGCCGCGGCTCTTGGGGCAGAGCCGCCTGGTTCTCGCGAGGGTCTATGTGCTCGCCCTTGCGTATCGCATCGAGGGAGACGAGCGTTTCGCCGAGCGCGCCCGGAAGGAGATGCTGACGGCGGCGGCGTTTCCGGACTGGAACCCGTCGCATTTTCTGGACACGGCCGAGATGACGCACGCGCTGGCCATCGGCTACGACTGGCTCTACGACTATCTGAGCACCGCCGACCGGGCGAAGATAGTCCGGGCGATCGTGGATCTGGGGCTGAAGGCCTCGCTTCCGACGTATCAGAAGCAGAACTGGTGGGCGACAGCGTCGCACAACTGGAACCAGGTCTGCAACGGCGGAATGATAATGGGCGCGCTTGCAGTCGCGGACAAGCACCCGGACATCGCGGCATACGTCATCGGCCGCGCCGTCGAGAGCGTTCCGCGCGCCATGGCGACGTACGCGCCGGACGGGGCGTGGCCGGAAGGGCCGGGCTACTGGCACTACGCGACCCGGTACACGGTGACTCTGATGGCAGGGCTGACGAGCGCGCTCGGCACGGATTTCGGGCTGTCGGAGGCGCCGGGATTCGACAAGACCGGGCTGTTCGAGCTGTGCATATACGGTCCGACAGGACGCAGCTTCAACTTCGCGGACGGCGGAGACGGGCAGTCGCGGGTTCCATGCCTGTTCTGGCTGGCGAGGCGTTTCGACGAGCCAGTGCTGGCGTGGGAGGAGCGCAGGCGGGCGGATGCGGCGCTGACGCCCCTCGACTTCATCTGGTTCGACAGGCGCGGCAAGGGCCCGAAGGCGGAAAGGGTCCCGCTGGACGTTCTGTTCAAGGGCATCGGCGTGGCGGTCTTTCGCGGGGCGTGGGAAGACCCCGATACGGTATTCGCGGGCTTCCGGGGCGGCGACAACAAGGTCAATCACTCGCACCTGGACCTCGGGACGTTCGTGCTCGACGCTCTCGGCAAGCGCTGGGCGGTTGATCTGGGCGCGGAGGAGTACAACCTGCCCGGCTACTGGGACAGGAAAGGCCCGCGCTGGGAATACTACCGTCTGAGCACGCACGGTCACAACACGATTACGCTGAACGGGAAGAACCAGCTTGCCACAGCGGCGGCCCCGATCACGAGCTTTGTCTCGCGCCCCGAGTTGGCGTTTGCCGTTGCCGACATGACGGCCGGCTACCCGGACATCGCGAAGAGCCTCGAGCGCGGTCTTGCGATGGTGGACCGCAGGCAGGTGCTGGTTCAGGACGAAATCGAGTGCCGGGAGCCGGCGGAGGCTCTGTGGACGATGCACACGGATGCGGCCATCGAGATCAGGCACGCGCACAAGGCCGTGCTGAGAATCGGCGACCTGGCACTGACAGCGCGGATTCTGGAGCCCGCCGCCGCGCGGTTCGAGCAGGCGTCTGCCGAGCAGGCGGCTCCCCAGAAGCCCAACAAGGGCGTCAGCAGGCTGCACGTGCGCCTGCCGGACAAGACAGCCAGCACGCGCATTGCGGTGCTCTTCACCCCCGGGGACGGCGATACGAAGGCGCCGGACGTCAGGCCGCTCGCGGAATGGCGCTAGGGAGCGAGTTCGTCCGGCTCGAGCGCGGCGGTGGCCAGAGCGCGCCTTTCGAGGCTCGCGCGGGCGGCAACAAGCAGCAGCCCTCCAAGAACGAGAGACAGCCCGCCTCCAAGCTGCAGCGCGGTCATCTTCTCTCTCAGGAACGCCGCCGACGCGACCGCCGTGACAAACGGTGACGCCATCAGCAGGCCGGTCGAGACGATAGCGCCCAGGCCGTGGATGCTACGGTAGTAGAGGACGTGCGCGAACGCAATGCCGATGAGCGCCGACACGACAAGCAGCGCCCACAGGCGCATGTCCAGCTTTGCGAGATCCGACACACGGCCGAACAGCGCCATAAGCACCAGCAGCCCCACTGACGTGTACAGGCTGATGATGCCGAAGCTCAGCCGCACCGAATAGCCCGCCATATACCGACGCACGCTGACCGCATACGCTCCGAACAGGAAGTTCGTCGCAAGCACGATGGCAAGCGCGGCGAGCGAATTCTGCGCGCTTCCGCCCATTCGCTCCCAGAACATGAGTGCCACGCCGATGAGGCAGATCGCCGCGCCCGCGAGGAAGGCGGGCTCGCGCGCCAGGCGGCGCTCCTCCTGAATGAACACGAACCCGAGGACGACGGTGAACAGAAAAGACAGGCGGTAGACGAACCCCATCATCGGGGCGCTGATAAAGTACGGGCTGACGCCCCACCCTACCTGTCCGACAAGGTTGATTGCCGACGGGATAAGCGCCGCGCGCCATACAGCCCCGCCGCCCCGTGCCGCAAGCACAAGGGGTAGCCAGAACAGCGCGCCGAAGAAGTAGCGCATGCCGTTGACCGTCCACGGGTCCAGGTAGTCCACGAAGTAGCGGATGAAGACCGGCGTCACGCCGTAGCAGAGAATCGCGAGCAGGCCGCTGGCGACCCCCCGCCTGTCCTGAATTCCGATGCGGTCAAGCACGGGGCGGATTCAGGGGGCTAGTGCGGTATGCCATGCTGGTGCATTCTGCGATGGATGGCGGCAATAGCCTGCTGGAAAGGCTCTTCGAGGTACTGCTGATGGTCTTCGTGCCCGTGATGGTGCGTCACGGTTCCGGGCTTCCACTGCGGCGCGCGCCGGATGCGCTCGAGGCTGCCATTGATGAGAGTAAGCATATACATCATCGTATCCGCATTGAACAGATCGCCGCCCGTCCCGGCCGAAACGTAGATCGGCGAGGTATGCGCGCACACGCCGCGCCGCCACGAATCGAAGTGGTAAAGCGCCGGGCTGTAGTCCGGACCGCCGCAGCGCGCGCACAGCCAGGTGGGGCCGCTGACGCGCAGGCTCGTCCGCAGGCTCAGTTCACGCGCGCCCGAGGGCTCGTCCACCTGCGCGACAACCTCACCACCCTGCACAATCTGCAGGGTGTGAACGGGGAAGATGGAACTCACGCTCGCCTCCACCTCAACCGTCCCGCCGTCTGCGCCAAGTTCGAGAGTGCTGCCGATCGGCTGCCCGTTCGCCCTGAAGCGCAGCACCGGCCCGCCCGAAAGAAAGGTGTTGCCCCTTTTGAGCGCCTTCGTCCAGTTCTCGTAGTTGAACTCCTGATCGGGGGGGATGTACACATAGGTGCGGTAGAGCCCCACGGGAACCCCGGAGTCCATCTTGTCGGTGCCTCCCGCGATCGGCAGCCGGTAGCCCGCGTTGAGATAGCGGTAGTATTCCAGGTGGAAGAACGGGTTATGCGCGGCCATTTCGAGAGCGTCGGCGCGCCCGGTTGCGATAAGCGCGGCGGGCTCACCGTTGGGGTTCGGGGCGTGCGGCAGCACGACCACTCCGCCCTGTTCATGACAGGCGTCCGCCCAGCGCGCAAGCGTCGTCTCCATGTTCCCGCCCATCTCCGCTTCATCCGCGCCGTCCGAGCACCAGGGCATGACGGGCTCTTTGAGACCGAGCAGCGACATGTGCCCCAGAATGTGCTGGCGATTCTCCTGCGAAGCGTAGACGATCGTGCCGCCGTCCGCCTAAACGGCCGGCCGCCCGGTGAACTCCTCGGTGCTGGTAAACAGGCTGCCCCACTGCGACTGCAGCAGATTGACAACATCCAGATCCTCGGCCGAGGCTTCCAGCAGGGCCCCGGCGCTGGATAGGAAATGCACGTGCGTATCGCCGCTGAAGTATCGCTCGGCGTTCAGGTGCAGCTTCCGCTTCAGGCGCAGGGTAAGCTCGCGCTGTCCGGGCGCAATCGTCACTTTCTCGCGCAGAGGCTCGTATTCATACCCGCGCGCGACATCCACGATCACCTCGCCGCGCGGCAGCCAGCCCTGGCACTTTCCGTCTGTGTAGGCGTACGTGATCTGCGACAGCCGCAGATCGCCGCCCACGTCGAAGTTCCACGTCCCGTTGTTCGAGTTGACGTGAGCATGATGCCCGTGCGGCGCATACGGGATGCCGTCCGGTGTGCGGAAGTGGATGCGGCAGGGCACGGGCCGGCCCGTCTCATCGTCCAGCACGGTCGTATGCACCCAGTTGCGGCCGGTATCCACCACCTCGAAGCGCACGCGCTCCGTCTCGACCACTCCCTGCCGCGTAATATCGCCCCACTGCGCGCTCGCCAGTTCCTCGCCGCCCTTCTCGACCGACACGGTGGCGGAAGGCGTCGCCGCAATCTCGACGTACGCGGGCGAGTTGGAAGCGTTCTGCTCCTCGCCCCAGCCGGACATCGCGTCGCCGGGAAACTGCCCGGGCTCGGCGGGCAGTGCGAAGGGATACGCGGCGACTCCCCTGTCCACCTTCACGTCCAGCGCGAACGGCCCGGCTGCATCCTCGGCCCGGTGCAGCATCAGTTTGAGCGGCAGCGCCGCAGTGCGGCGGAACGGCTCTTCGTCCGCATGCCCGAGCGTGATGGCGGCGAGGACGAAGCGGGGGCGCTCAGGGCCGCCCGCAGGGCCGCCCGCAGGGCAGATCTCGATAGACTCGATGGCTGTTTCGGGGTTCGGGTTGGGCCAGTTCCAGAGATAGTAATGCGACGGCCACCCCATAACGCCTTCAGTCTGGCGGTTCCCCGCGGCATCCCACCGGCCTTCGTAACGAGGCTGCATCGAGTCGTTGTTGTCGGGGAGGGACGCGAACGGGAGCATTCCCCAGGCGACGGGGATCACGGCGATCTCGAAGCGCTCGCGGATGGGCGCTTCGAACCGGGTCCCGTCAGTAAGGCGGATAACGTAGGTCGCGATCAGCCTGCCCACGGGGCCGCCCTGCTCGAGTTTGCTGTCGAGCAGAGCGTGCGCGAAGATGACGTTCCGGGCGGTCTTGCCGATCGGAATCGAGACAGGCTCTTCGGCGAGGCCCTCCCCGAAGCCCAGCAACGCCCGCGAGCTGTCCGCGCCGCCGATTTCGAACGGCAGTCCGTGGAAGACCTGCCGCCCGGTCTTCGGCTTGTTCTCGCCGTAGATGCCGGTTCCGGTATTGCAGTAGTCCGCAAGTGTGACCGGTTCGTAGCCGCTCATATCTCCCTCACTTTGTGCGTCAGTAAGCAAGCGCGATCATCTGGTGGCAGGAGAACTCAGCCACGTCGAGCGACACGCGCCCATCGCGCAACTCGCAGCCAATCCCGGCGCCCTGCGGCTCGAGAGTGGCTCGCAGAATCTTCTCGGGCAGCTTCAGGCTCACCCGGACATCCCGAAGCGGCGGCAGGTCCTCGATCACCTCCACCGGAACCGATGACCTCACAAAGCCTTCCGCCGACAGCGTCACGGGCGCCCCCCGCAAGGCGGCCGGGCCATAGAGAAGGTGCAGGATGTACCGCCGGCTGTCGTCCTGCTTCATCAGCGAAACCCGCGATGTCGAAGGCAGGTTCGTCTCGAGCATCGGCCCATCCTCCAGCAGCAGGCGCAGCGCGCGGGCAATATACTCGCGATACGCCGGCGCTCCCTGTGCATGGTACAGCGAGAACACAGGATGCGCCAGATAGAGCAGCCCGTCCGAGAGCACCGCGGCGGCGTAATCGGAGACGCCGGCGGCTGGCGCGTGCTGATGGCTGCAGTAATGCTGCCAGGTGCGGTTGAACGAAGGGAGCCGGATTCCGGCGAGCGCCCGTCCGCCCGCCGCGCGCACCTGCTGCGACGGCAGGTACATTACGAGGGGGTGAGAGGTGAACGACGGGCACAGATCGGGCCCCGCTTCGAGATAGTCGGGCTGGAACGGGCTCTCGCCGTGGTACTGGGCTCCGATATCGAGCGCGAAAGCAGACCCGTCCGGCCGCAGACCGCTTTTCCCCGTCAAGAGCAGCTTGCCGCCGCCGTCGCGAAACGCGTCGAGTTTGCCCTTGAGATCATCGTCCACGGCGACGTTGTCGGGCAGGATGAGCAGGCGATACCCCGAGAAATCCACGCCGCGATGCACCAGGTCGAAAAGCAGATGCTCTTCGAGCAGGGCGCGGCCAGCGCCGGTGTCGGGGCCCCGGTCTCCGTTTTCGGACTCGCTGGAGAGCAGGGCTATCTCGGCGACAGGCGTGACATTGTCGCAGAATTGCTCTTTTTCTTTAACTTCCCTGTACGCCTGACCGATGATCTCGCAGGTGCTCGCGTCCATTTCGCCCGAAGGATGGAGCTGATCGCCGACGGAGCACTTCGCCCCGTAAGCAAGCATGGCGGCGCATTCGTAGCGCAGGGCGTTCGGATGCTTGTAGCCGCCGAACTCGCCCCAGGTCGTGTGGAACTTCCCCGTCATTCCCAAAAAGTCGAGGCCCAGGTTCTGACAGAACTTCGCGGACATCGGGAAATGGTCGTACCCCCACCCCCCTGTCGGAAGCGACTCCAGCTCGAGATGGCTGAAGAAGCGGAGCAGTTCGCGCCTGCTCTTCGAGACGTGCCCGCTGTTGTGGAAGACCGGCATATCCGGGTTCAGCGACCGCGACGACGCCGTTGCGCGTTCGTAGTAGCGAAGCAGCCCGGCCTCCGCGCAGGCCGCGCGGTCTTCGGCGGAGGCGGCGTCAAGGCCGTTTCGCTCCATATACTCCATGCACCAGCGGCAGCAGCAGGGCCCCTGGGAAATGATGTCGAGGAACACCCCGCTCGCTTCCGGAAACAGCCGCACAGCCTCCTCGATCTGCTGGCAGAGATAGTCGAGATACGGCGTGTGAAAGCACATCGTGATGAAGCCTGCCTGCAGCGGCGATGCGCGCCAGCCCTGATACCGGCCGTCGTGCCCCACCTCCCGCCACTCGGGATGCTCGCCTCCGGCAACGTCGTCCACGCCGACCGAGATGTAGATCGGCACGTTGACGCCGATCTCCCGGCTCGCGTCCATCTGGGCGCGGAGAAGATCGAAATCGAGCCCCGGATGCATCTTTCCGACGTCGGTCGGATGGTAGCTCCAGCCGTGGTGGCACTTCGAGAAGCAGGTGATGGAGTCTATGCAGCCCGTCGTGAGGGCTTGCTGCCACTGCTGCCTGTCAAACGCCTTGCCGATGCCGGGGATGTGCGGCGACGTGTGAAAATCGAGATGAACCTGCCGAAAGCGCAGTTGATATCGGGACACGGTGAGCCTCTCTTCCTGTGTTGGCCGACTGCCGCCGAAGGGTTCGCCCGGCATGTCCGGGCATCCTTCCCCGCGGCAGCTATTGACGTTGTTCGCGGCCTTTTGATATATTCAACTTGCCCGCCGCGCGCCAGGTGCGCGCGGGATGGGCGCCAGGATCGAGCCGAAGTGGCGGAATGGCAGACGCGCGTGGTTCAGGACCACGTGCCCGCAAGGGCGTGGAGGTTCAAATCCTCTCTTCGGCATTCTTCACCCCACCCTGCCCATCGTCCGCGCAAGTCTGTCTGCCCGCTCGGCGTCGGCCGCACGGCGGCTTCAGCGCTCCTCGAGCGTCACTTGCCTCAATCGCAGCTTCACGCCGGCGCCGTCGGGCGGGTCAATGCGCAGGCGCAGCACCGGGGTTCCGGTCGCCTCCCAGAACGCGATATCGCGCGTGACGATGGAGGCGCCCCGGCCGGGAAACCAGGGGAAGGCGGCTGACGCGCACCAGGCAAAATCGGGCATCAGCGCCGTTGTCCAGTAGATCTCGGCGTTCGCTGGTCCCGCGCCAGATGCTCCGCTGTCGAGAATCCGGCCGTCGAGCACGATACGCCTGATCTGCTCCTTCGGGACCTCCACGGCGGGCAGAATGATCTGCGGGTCGGCGCCGGTCACCTGAAACACCGTCCCGTCCGGGCCGCGCTCGGCGATCTCGACACCCTCGAGCCTCAGCGCATCGGCGGGAATGCCGCTCGCCGTGAGGTCGAAGACGACAGGCATGGCGGCGCGCGGCGCGAAGCGGCTTTCCTTCAGCGGATAGCGCTTGACCGGCTTGATGGGCCAGGGCTTGCTCTCGCTCTCCTTGGCTTCCCCAAGCTCGGCGGCATTCAGGGCGCTCCACGAACTGATCTCATCGTCGGACGGCAGGGAGCGATCGCCTCCACGCTTTCCGAGAGCGCGCGCGATTTCGTCAAGATACCCGAACCCGTGCTCGCGGGACGGCTCGATGCAAGCCCCCTCCCCCCATTCGTTCCACGCCTCCACCATCACCACCGGAGACTCCGGATTGACGTGGTCAAGCGCGGTCCGGAACATCTTCCCGAAGTCTTCCGGGCGGTTGCCGGACAGAACCCAGCCGTTCTCGAGCCCCGCCCGGGGCCGGTCGTCCCAGCCGGAGAACGTCGTCGGCCAGTACGGGATATCGTGCGCCCGGCCCATGCGGGCAAGGTGAGGGTAGAGATAGCGGCTGACGAGGTCCGCAAGCGCGGGATAGGGCACGGTGTTGGTGTTCCATGCGACCTCCGGAGGCCGCATATACGAGTAGGTGTAGGCGCAGAAGGCATCGAACCCGAGGCGGTTGAGCATGGCGATGGTGTCGGGCGAGCTGCCTGAGTAGACCGCCACGAGATAAAGCCCGTCAAAACCCTTTTCCACAGCGCGGGCGCGAATGGCGGCGAGCGTCTTGCGGGTGGCCTGCTGCCCGCCGAAGCTCATGAGCTGGTTGATGTCGTAGATCATGAAGACGGGCCGGCCGTCAATCTTCAGGTAGTTCTCGCGGCTGAAATAGCGCTCGCAGAGCAGGTCCATCATCTGAAGATTGGCGTCCTGTCCTTGATCGAGGGGCTTGTTCCACCATCCGCCGCCGTGGTTGCACCAGTGAACTGCGAACTTGACCTTGCCGCTGGACGGCGAACCGAGATATCCGCCTTCGAGCGACCGCTCCAGATACTGCTGCCCCGCGTTGTAGTACCAGTCGAAAGCGATGAAATCTATGCCTCGGGTGCTCATCCAACGAAGGTAGTAGTCCCACAGGCGGGGGTCGGCGTCGTTGTAGAACCTGGCCGCCGGTCTGGGAGTGGCGCCCTTGATAATGCAGCCGCGCCACTCACCCGGTTCGGAGGCGTCCTCGCCGGGCGCCGAGCGGTACCATCCCGGGAAGTAATAGACCCCGGTGAGCGGACGAACCTTCGATGGAGAAGCGCAGGAGGCGCCCGCCGCGACGATCAGGAAGCAGCAGGCGGCACACCGCACAACGAGCATCCAGCTATCAGTGTTCATACTGCTGTTTGCGTCAGCGGACGCCGGTTTTCCTGCGGGCTTCATTCCGCAGGAACGGCGGCGCGCGCCGTGGAAGGACGATCTGATGGGTAACAGCAGGCCGAATATCGTCATTGTCATGACCGACCAGCAGCGCGCCGGCCTCTGCCGGCGGGAAGGCTTCGCGCTCGACACGACGCCGTTTCTGGACCAGCTTGCCGCCGGAGGGGCCTGGTTCAACCGGGCCTACACAACCATGCCCGCCTGCGCCCCGGCGCGCGTCAGCATGCTCACGGGCCGCTATCCGAGCGCGACGCGCGTGCGGACGAACCACAACATCGCCGATGCGTTCTACAGCAGGGACATGTTCGAGCTTTTCAGGGAGGCCGGCTACGCAACCGGCCTGTGCGGCAAGAACCACTCGCACCTGAGCAGCCAGAGGGCGGACTTCTGGTGCGAGTTCGGGCATCTGGGCGGCCCGGCGGACACGGACGGCGAGCGCGCGTTCGACGCGTTTCTGGAGCGCACGCACTTTCATATGCATCCCGAGGCGACGCCGTTTCCGCTGGAGTGCCAGCTTCCGCACCGCATCGTTTCGAGGGCGGCGCAGTGGCTGGATACCGTGCGGGACCGGCCCTTCCTGCTGTGGCTGAGCTTTCCCGAGCCGCACAACCCGTATCAGGTTCCCGAACCGTACTACTCGATGTTCCCGCCGGAGGCGCTTCCGCCCACGGCGGCGGGCGCTGAGGCGGTCGCCGCGAAAGGGTTACCCTACGAATGGTGCCGCGACTCTTTCGAGGCGGCTTTTCCGGACTTCGCCCCCACGCTGCCCCGCGCCCGGGCGAACTACATGGGTATGCTGCGGCTCATTGACGATCAGCTGAATCGCTTCGCGGGGTATCTGGAACGCAGAGGGCTGCGGGAGAACACCCTTCTGGTGTTCCTCTCCGACCACGGCGATTTCGCGGGAGAATACGGCCTGATGCGCAAAGGGCCGGAGATGCCGGAGGCTCTGATACGCATTCCGCTGATCTTCAACGGCCCGGGGATACCTGCTCATCGGGCGGCGCTGCCTTCGCATGTTTCCATCGCGGACCTGCTGCCGACTCTGTGCGAGGCGGCGGGCATCGCCGTTCCGGACGGGGTGCAGGGGCGCAGCTTCTGGCGAGTTCTGACAGGCGAGGAGGACCCGGAGGCACGCTTCGGAAGCGCCTTTGCGGAGCAGGGCTTCGGCGGGCTGCCCTACGACGGGAGCGAAGAGCTGGATGCCGGGCAGGACGGCTTTGAGCCGAGCCCGGACGGGGAGCAGTGGGGCGCGTTCGACTGCCTCAACAGCCGGACTCAGAGCGGCTGCATGCGCATGGTGCGCAAGGGCGACTGGAAACTGGTGCGAGACGCGGCCGGACGCGCCTGGCTGCACCATCTCGGCGACGACCCGGCGGAAGTGCGCAACCTGCACTGCGTGCCCGAGCACAGGGCGGTGGAAGAAGAACTGACGGAGCAGATGCTCGGGTGGCTGCTGCGGCTGGAAGACCCCCTGCCGCATCCGCGCACGCGCTACGTGGTGAAGCGCCCCGGCGCAAAGTGACGCCCGGCAGGCGGGAGCGGCCAAAGCCCGCCTGCCAGCAGCGCCGCGAAGTGTGCGCTAATGCTCCAGCAGCGCCTGCGCCATACGTCCCGCCGCGGCGATAGCCGCAAGAGCCAGCGCGACGGCTGTCACCGTAAACAGAGTGTTCCTGATAGCCTGAGCACGGTCTTCCGCTCTCAGGTTGTAGAGCAGCCCGGAGAGAAGCAGCACTACAAGGGCATAGCAGCCGATGATCGCCGGGCCGGTGGGCAGGTCCCAGACATACGAAGCGATCAGCCCGAGCACCGTCACGACAAGGCCGAGACCCCATCCGATGAAGAGCTGGCTCGAAAGACGGTCGGTGATTGATACCGCCATAATCGCCGGGGCGACAAGGAACACGAAGACGATCAGAACCCCCGCGACATCCACCGACAGCGTGATCACGACGCCGAACAGGAAGAAGAAGAGGAAATCCCAGGCACGGACTCTGAGCCCCTTGCGGCGGGCCTCTTCCGGATCGGTTGAGATCAGCATGAACTGCTCGCGGAAGATGTAGTGCACCACCCCTACAGCGGAGTAAACCACCGCCGCCAGCGCGATGGACTCCCACTTCACCCAGAGAATGGACCCCGTGAGGATGTCCTTCAACTGCTCCGCCCCGTGCGGCGCTTTGTCAATCAGCAGGATCGCCAGCGCGGCCGCCACGGCATAGATCAGGCCGATGACGGCTTCCTGCGGCACCTTGCTGTCGCGGAACCTGCACACTGCGAATGTGGCGGCGCCGACGGTTGTCAGCCCGAGCGAGAACCAGTACGAAGGCCACGTATGGGGCTCGATCCCGAACAGGAACGCGATAAGCGCTCCCAGCGCGGCGATCTGAGCCAGCGCCAGGTCAACGAAGATGATCTGCCTCTTGATGACGTGTATGCCCAGATACGCGTGGATACCGACCAGCACCAGGCACTCGCAGAACGCGGGCAGAAGTATTGAGACTACAGACAGGTCAGGCATGGCCATCCTCCTCAGTTCTTGATCACGCCGGCGCGGCGGGCGGCCTTGACGAGCGAGTTGACCCAGAGGTCCACCAGCTCGAAGTAGTCGCCGCTGTTGTCTGCCCCTCCTACATACAGCGGCACGATCACCGCCTCGGCGTTCACTTTGTCCGCGACGCCCTGCACCTCTTTGCGGGGGAAGTAGTTGGCGGCCAGCAGTATCCTGATCTTTTCAGCGCGCATCTGCTTGATCAGATCGGCAACGTGCTTCGCCGATGGCGGAATGCCGGGTTTGGGCTCGACGGTGCCGGCTTCCTTCAGGCCGAACAGCCTGCAGAAGTACACCCAGTTCTTGTGGTACGTAACAATCTCGGTTCCGTAGAGCGGAAGCATCTGCTTCGTCCATCCGCCGAGAAGCCCGATCATCGGCTTGCCTTTGTACGTCTTCGACTTGAGGAACGGGACGAGCTTGCCCTGATGAGCAAGGCTGCCGAGAGTGCTGCCCCCGACGATCTCGACGAGCTCGGCCCCGTAGAGTTCCCGATCGAGCCTGTCCAGAAGCTTCTGAAGGTTCTGCTGGTACGTCTGTTTTCCCTGAGGGTCAGCCTTGCCGAGCCCGGCGGCTATGTTCTTTGCGGCGATCCGCATCAT